>CACXFK010000223.1 GCA_902766945.1 uncultured Lachnospiraceae bacterium
CACGTCCGCGGCATCCGCGATTTCAACCTGATCGAGGGCATGATCCCGGATCCGATGGCCGGCATTTCCTGGGATGACGAGATCGGGACGGTTCTCTGCGACACGACGGAGATCGACTGGAGCAAACCGGGAAAGCAGGAGCTGACGTACACGATCGCGGCGATGGACCAGACGATCATATACCAGACGATCAACGTGACGATCTACGAGAATCTGGAATATTACCTCTACGGGATGGAGGGTGAGAAGACGGTCACGACCGGCGGATCATTTGATCCGATGGAAGGGATCACCTATGATAAGAAGCTCGTCTCCGTCACAGCCGATACCAGCGAGCTGAACCTGGAAAAACCGGGCGAATACGCTGTTTCGTATACGCTCACGGATGAGAGCGGCCGGACGCAGTCCGCGGTCCGGAGAGTCAAGGTCGCATCAGCCGGATCGGCCGGATGGGACAACAGCGACAATGCGGGAAACTATTCGACGGTTGTGGATCTGGGCGTCTGGAGGCTCACGGCCTATATGGACACGCCGGAAGACCAGGGACCCTATGTCGGGCAGACGGCAAGCGGCGCGCCGCTCATCGCCGGAAGGACGGTAGCGGTCTCGGCCGCCACATGCGCGAGACGCGGGCTCTATTTCGGAGACAAGCTGCTGATCGACGGGCATGTCTACACGCTCGAGGATCACGGCGGCTCCGCCATGAATGACCAGGACTGGGCCGACATCTTCGTCGACAATCCGATCGATGAGTTTTCAGAGCGCTTCAACCGCTACTCGGAAGTCTATCTGCTCCGGTAAGCCGGTTCGAACAATAGATGGGGGAAGAACACATGGAGAACCAAAAAGATACGAACAAAGAGGGGACTGACAGCAAAGCCATGAGAGTTGTAAAAGAGCTTGTTCCGTATATCGTTGTCGTCGCTGCGGCGCTTCTGGTTAACACATTTCTGATCATCAACGCCAAGATTCCGTCCGCTTCGATGGAGACGACGATCATGACAGGGGAGCGCGTGTTCGGAAACAGGCTCGCCTATATCAATTCATTGCCGAAGCGCTATGAGATCGTCATTTTCCATTATCCTGATGATGAGAAGCGGCTCTTCGTCAAGCGCGTGATCGGCCTTCCGGGCGATACGATCGAAGTAAAAGACGGACAGGTTTACATAAATGGCGTGAACGATATGGAAAATGAGACCTTCGTCTCGTCGGACCTGCACGATGAGTTCGGTCCGTATACGGTTCCGGAGAACTGCTACTTCATGATGGGAGACAACCGCGCGCACAGCAATGACTCCCGGATGTGGCACAACACCTGCGTCCGGTTAGACCAGATCGTCGGCCGTGCGGGCCTTCGGTACTGGCCGCTCAACAAGATCGGTTTTATTAATAAGTACGCAGACAACTGAATGACAAAACCATCGAACCGGCCGTATCTTGCCATGTTTCCGTCCGATCAGGGCGGAACAGGAGCAGGCGGCCGGCTTTTTTTGCCCCATAGGTCGACAAAACGGATAAAATCCTGTATTCTATACTACATATGGGTAACTATGCTCATTTATCTGTCATGCAGATACATTATAAATGAAAGGAAGTATCAGGCGTATGACCGCAAAAGACTTGAAGAAGCTATCCAGAAAAGAACTGATCGAACTGCTGCTCAGACAGTCACGTGACTTGCAGGACGTGAAGAAACAGCTCGAAGACACCGAAGCAAAGCTCGCAAAGCGGGATATGCAGATTAAAGAGGCGGGATCAATCGCGGAGGCGGCGATGAGCCTCTCAGGGGTCTTTGAAGCCGCGCAGAAAGCTGCGGACGAGTACCTCTATCAGATCAAACATGCGGATCCGGAAACACTGAAGGGCTGAGAACGGAGGGCAGAATACTTATGGCACGAAGAAAAGCAGTCTTGGAAGGGGCGGAGTATCCGTCTATCGAGAATCTCCAGAAGGAACTGGACCGGCTGAACTATAAGTCCAGGTTCCGCTCGGTGCTGCGCAGCACCATTTTCACGCTGATCGTCGTGGCGGCCGTCGCCGTTCTGGTTGCGACGCTCTGGATGCCCGTCCTCAGGATCTACGGCGTCTCGATGGCTCCGACGCTCGATGACGGCAGCATCGTTGTGTCGATGAAGGAGAGCAATTTCAAATCCGGTGAGATCGTTGCTTTCTACTACAATAACAACATCCTGGTCAAGCGCGTGATCGCGCAGGCCGGCGACTGGGTCAATATCGACAAGGATGGAAACATCTATGTCAATGACGTCAAGCTGGACGAGCCGTATATCGAGGAGAAAGCATTTGGCGATACCAACATCGATCTGCCTTATCAGGTTCCGGAAGGGCGTATCTTCGTGATCGGCGATAACCGCAGCGTATCGATCGACTCGCGAAACAAGGCGGTCGGGTGCGTAGCGGAAGAGCAGCTTGTCGGAAAACTGGTCTTCAAGGTATGGCCGCTGAACGAGATCGGAAAGCTTTAAATGCGCCATTTTCCTGATCTGCCGGATGTGATTCCTAAAGTTTCATCGCAAAAATGAAATTTTGGGTAGACAGAAGGTTAAATATCTGGTATCATAACGTCATACAAAACAGATTTGTGACCAAAACATGTGACCGAAACACCTGAGAGACCTTCCCGAAGACCCCGGATCACATCGTTGACAGAGAAGAAGGACAACAGTATCGGAACGAAAACGGCTTAACACACAATCGAAAATA
>CACXFK010000224.1 GCA_902766945.1 uncultured Lachnospiraceae bacterium
CTGTGAACAGTAACCATTTGATACTATTTCATCATGCCCTTCAGGCTATCGTACAGCTCTATATACCTGCTGTACACAAGGTCATATATCTCTTTCTTCTCCGGGTCGGGCTCATGCCGCCGTGTCTCTTTCACGGTAAGGCTTACCGCTTCTTCATAATCCTTGTAGATTCCTACGGCTACGCCTGCAAGCATCGCGGCGCCAAGGGTCGTCGCCGTGTCGGATGAAGGAACAATGATCGGCTTTCCGGTCATATCGGCTTTGATCTGCGTCCACAGCCGTGAATTTGCCGAACCGCCCATGGCTCTCAGCACGTTCACCTCTGCCCCGGCTTCCTTCGCCGTTTCCAGATTATGTCTGAGCGAAAGCGCCACACCTTCCATGCAGGCTCTCACCATATGTCCCTTTGTCTTGGAAAAGTCGAGTCCATAAAAGACGCCCTTCGCGGCCGGATTCCAGATGGGCGATCTCTCCCCTGCCATGTACGGCAGGAAGATCAGGCCTTCACATCCGGCGGGAACCTTCTCCGCGATCACATTCAGCTGATTGAGAGAAGAGACTCCTTTTACTTCCTGAATGCTGCGCTCATAGTCTGCAAACTCATGCTCAAACCAGCGCATCACCCCGCCGCCGCCTGTGGTGCCGCCCTGCAGAAGCCAAAGCCCCGGAACGACATGGTAGCCGAGGATCAGCCTCGGGTCGGCTTTATAGGTATCCATACAGATGCTCATGCCGCCGGCCTGACCGCCCTGCTCCTGGGTCTCTCCCGGATGGATCACACCTGCGCCGAGAGTTCCGCAGCATGCGTCGAGTCCGCCTGCCACTACCGGAGTTCCGGCAAGCAGACCGATCTGCTCCGCAGCAGCCGCCGTCACCGTACCGACTATATGGTCACAGGGAACGATCTCGGGGAAGAAGTCGATGGGCAGTCCCATCTCGCGGCACATATCTTCGTCCCAGGTTCCCTTCTTCATGTCGAAGAAATGGAGCCCGTATCCCTGAGAAATATCCTGACTGATCTCTCCTGTCAGCCGATAAGCGATAAAGCTGTTTGATTGAAGTATCTTATATATCCGGCCATAGACCTCCGGAAGATTTTCTTTGTACCAGAGTACCTTTGCGGTCGTGTAGGAGGGCTGAAGAGAATTGCCCGATACTTCAAAGATTCGGTCTGCGCCGATTTCGCGGTTGAGTCTGTCACAGATGGACTGTGCTCTTGTATCCATCCAGATCGGTGTTCTTGTAAGGACGTTACCCTCTTTGTCGATCGCAATGGCAGACCAGCTCTGTCCGTCTATTGATACGCCGGCGATCTGTCCCGGCAGGATCACGCCATCCGCGAGAACGTTTCTCACCGTCCTGCAGATCACTCTCCACCACTCGTCAGGGTCCTGCTCGGCCCAGCCGGGCTGCGGATAGTAGACCGCATAATCGCCGGCTCCCGCCCGAACCACATTTCCCTCTCTGTCAAACACGGCAACTTTGCATGCGCTTGTGCCGATATCAATACCCAGTAAATATGGTTTATTCATTTTTATCTCCATCGAAATTTACGTCTCCGGCCAATATGCCGTCTCGATCATTTTCTATAAATGGCCGAACCTGTACACCGTAACTCTTTTCAACTGATGTGAGCTGCCCGCTGCCTGACCGAATTTCCCTTGATCAGCTCCGTCTCGAGACGCATATGCACTCTGCTTCCTTCCGGATCTCCGACCCTCTTCAGCATAAGCCGGGCAACCTCTTCGCCAATCTTTGCCGTAGGCTGAGCGACGATGGTAAGTGCCGGAGAGCAGGCTCTGGCAAACTCCAGATTGTCAAACCCGACAAGCGAGATGTCATCGTGCATGTGAATACCAAGCTCATTGAGTGCGATCACCGCTCCCATAGTCATCTCATAGTTTGTCACAAACACGGCCGTCATATGCGGGTTTAGTTTTATCAGCCTTTGTATACCTTCCACGCCGCTCCTGATGGTGTAATCGCCATGGACGATAAGCGATTCCTGTACCGCAATTCCCGCTTTTCGGTGTGCCTCAGCATAACCGTCCAGTCTTTCCTGTGACGTAAAAACGTTTCGTGGCCCGCCGATAAAGCCAATGTCTTTATGGCCTTTGGCAAACAGATAACTCACGGCATCAAAAGCCGCTTTTCGGTTGTCCACCAAAACAGAATCACAGTCAAGGCCCTGTATTTCCCTGTCGATCAGAATCAGAGGCTTTCCTGCTTTCAGGTATTCCGTCAGGTTTCTACCTTCCATGTCTGTCGGCATAATAACAAGACCGTCCACACGTTTTCTGACCAGAAAATCGATTGCCTCTTTCTCGAGTGCCGCATCGCTTCTGCAATCACACACGATGGTCGCGTATCCGGCTCCCCGCAGGATATCCTCCATTCCGGTAATGATCTCGGAACAAAATACACTGTTCAGTTCAGGGATAACCACCCCTATCGTTCGGGTCGCAGCGGTTCTCAGTCCTCTCGCAACTTCATTCACTTCATAGTGAAGCTCTTCGATCGCCTTTTCTATTTTGATCCTGTTTTTCTCCCGTACATTTCCCCCGTTTAAATAGGAAGAAATCGTGGCAAGCCCAAGGCCTGTCCTGCGGGCAATGTCTTTCATCGTTGCCGCCATCTTATTACCTCCCCGGCATTTCACGGTCGACGGCGGTCCAAAGTCTTATATGACAATATTTTCTGTCGGCTCAGGCCTTGCCGTCGCATCCGCACACTTTCATTCTGGACTTGACAAGCTCTTTAACCGCAGCAATTCCGGCTTTGCCGTATGCCTTGGGGTCGAATGCTTTCTCGTCCGCTGCAAGCAGTTCGCGAACAGCCTTTGTATATGCGGCACGAAGCTCTGTCGCAAAATTCACTTTGCAGATTCCTCTGCTCACGCAGTCCATGACATCCTGATCGGTCAGTCCGGAAGCTCCGTGAAGAACAAGCGGAATATCGACTACTTTGCGGATCTCGCTGAGTCTCTCTTTGTCAAGGACCGGAGTGCCCACATAGAAGCCATGGGCGGTACCGATCGCAACTGCGAGAGATGTGATGCCTGTGCGTTCCACAAATTCTTTTGCTTCCTGAGGATCGGTATTGGTATCGGCCTC
>CACXFK010000225.1 GCA_902766945.1 uncultured Lachnospiraceae bacterium
CGTGGACTTTCCGCAGCCGGACGGGCCGACGAAGATGATGAATTCCTTGTCTGCGATATCAAGGTTGAAATCCTTAACAGCTTTAAATCCATTCGGGTAAGTTTTATCAATGTGTTCCAGTGAAAGACTTGCCATCTGTAAAATCCTCCTGAATCAGTGTGACCGCATCTCCTGCGGCGTTTTCCTACTAAGCAGTATACCGAAGCCCGGCTCCTCCTGCTATGGAAGACTTAACAAACTTTTCCGGTTTTCATTGACACTTTGACGAAACGTTCTCTCCGCATTTTCAGAAACTCCGGATGACGTCCTCCGATTCGTCCTTTGCCTCGCTGATGCTGCGGATCTCCACGTCGTACCCGCCGTCGCCGACGCGCACGTGCACTCTCTCCCCGACCCTGTGATGCATCAGCGCCTTCCCGAGCGGTGAATCGATGGAAATGAGTCCTTTCAGCGTATTGCCCCGGATCGTCGTCACGATGCGGTAGGTCTCCGTCTCGTCGTCATCCGGAAAATACACTTCCACCGTCTTGTTCATCGCCACTTCGTCCGAAGCGGATTCCTTTTCCTCGATCACATGCGCGGTGCGGATCATCCGCTCCAGATACCGGATGCGGCTTTCATTCTGGTTCTTGGCGCGCTTCGCCGCGTAGTACTCGAAATTCTCGGACAGATCGCCCTGCGCGCGCGCTTCCTGCACCTCCGCGATCAGCTGCTTCCGGAGGACAAGCTTCCGCTCGTCGATCTCCGACTGCATTTTTTCAATATCGCCTTTTGTCAGTTTATCGTACATACTGTTTCTGCTCCTTTATTGTACAACATGATTCCCGAAGAAAAGTCTTGCGTCCTCACTCCTCGATGACCTGGAACTCCAGATAATCAAACTCAATCCGCTCAATAAAAGAATCCTGCGTAAACCGCGTTTTGGACGTCCGCCTGAACTCCGAGATATTGGCGTCCAGCCACTGGGGCACTTCAAGATCAAACTCCATCGCGATCTCGCGAAGCAGACGGAAGACCTTGTGCGTCCTCGTGTCGTCGGACCATTCCTCTTTCACCGTGTCGCGCAGCATATGTCCGTCTTTCCAGATCTTTCCCCAGATTCGCATGTTCCGCACTCCTTTCCGGTACCCGTTTCTGCATAGTCCGGCCTGCATCCTCATATGCAGTACAGTCCGGCCTGCATCCTCATGCGGCACAGTCCAATCACACCGCCCTCTCCTACATACAGGATCCCGGATCACACAGAAAAGCTGTGCGTCACCGCACAGCCTATCGGTTTCATTACTTTACCATACTTTTCCGAAAAGTCAACCGGCACTTTCCGACGTCCATTTCCGGACCTCTTCCGCCGTTCCGTGCACATAATGCGTTCCCTCGACGAGCGTCAGCGAACCCTTGCCGTAGTCGATGCCGCTTGTCTCGTAGTCGTATTCGACGGCCGTCCTCGCCTTCTCGACCCTCGGATTCGGGCTCGGGATCGCGGACAGGAGGCTCTTTGTGTACGGGTGCAGGGGGCGGCTGAAGATCTCGTCCGTCGTGCCGGTCTCGAGCATTTTTCCGAGGTGCAGGACCCCGATCCGGTCCGAGATATACTTCACCATCGACAGGTCGTGGGCGATGAACAGATACGCGGTGCCCGTTTCCTCCTGGATATCCTTCATCAGATTGACGACCTGCGCCTGGATCGACACATCCAGCGCGGAGATGCATTCGTCCGCGATGATCAGCTCGGGATTCATGATCAGTGCCCTGGCGATGCCGACTCTCTGCCGCTGCCCGCCGGAGAACTGATACGGATAGCGGTCGTAGTGCTCCACCGCGAGGCCTACCTTCTTCAGGATCCCGTCGATGTGCTCCTTCCGCTCCTCCTTCGTCCTGTACATATGGTGAATGTCAAGGCCCTCGCCGATGATGTCGCCGATCTTTTTCCGGGGATTGAGCGAGGCCATCGGGTCCTGGAAGATCATCTGCATTTTCGTGCGGAGCAGCTGACTGGTTTCCCTGTTCAGCCTGCCTGTGATGTCCGCGCCTTTGAACGTGATCTTCCCGCCGGTCGGATCATAGAGCCGGATGATGCCGCGCCCGATCGTCGTCTTGCCGGATCCGGATTCGCCGACCAGGCCGTAGGTCTCGCCGGGATAGATCTCGAAGCTGACGTCGTCAACCGCCTTGACCGTGAACGCGGAATTGATTTTAAAGTGCTGTGACATATGCTCGACCTTCAGGATCGGTTCCGCATTATAATTGGCCGCCATTTCGATCCGCCTCCTTCAACATCCGCGCGACGCGCTTCTTCAGTTCTTCCGGCATTTCCACCTTCGGTGCCCTTGGGTCCAGAAGCCAGGTCGCCGCAAAATGCGTTTTCGTGATCTGAAACATCGGCGGCTCCGCGATCGAGTCGATCTTCAGCGCATACCGGTTTCTCGGGGCAAATGCGTCGCCCTTCACCTCGTGCAGGAGGTTCGGCGGCGAGCCCGGGATCGTATAGAGTCTCGCGTCGTCGGTCTCAAGGTCCGGCATCGCAGACAGAAGGCCCCAGGTATACGGGTGCTTCGGCTCATAGAAGATCTCTTCGATGTTGCCGACCTCGACGATCTTGCCCGCGTACATGACGTTGACGTAGTCCGCGACCTTGGCGACGACGCCCAGGTCGTGCGTGATATAGATGACGGAAATGCCGTGCACCGCCTGCAGCTTCTTGATCAGCTCCAGGATCCTGGCCTGGATGGTCACGTCGAGCGCGGTGGTCGGCTCGTCGCAGATCAGGAGGTCCGGGTTGCAGGAGATCGCCATCGCGATCACGATCCTCTGGCGCATGCCGCCGGACAGCTGGTGCGGATACTGCTTCATCCGCCTGCCCGGCTCGGTGATGCCGACTTCCTCCAGGAGACGGACCGCTCTCTCCGCCGCTTCCTGACGCGTGATGCCAAGATGCATGATCATGCCTTCCATCAGCTGTTTCCCGATCGTCATCGTCGGGTCAAGCGATGTCATCGGGTCCTGGAAGATCATGGCGATCCGCCGCCCGTTGATGTTCTTCCGGATCCATTTTTTGTCTTTCTTTAAAATGTCGACCTCGACGGTTTCGCCATTGTCCTGCTTGTAGCGGAACAGGATCTCGCCGCGGTTGATTGCGGCATTTCCCGCAAGGATGCCCATCACGGTTTTCATGACGACCGACTTGCCCGAGCCGGACTCGCCGACGACCGCGACCGTCTCGCCTCTCTCCAGGTCGATGTTCACGCCCCGGATCGCGTGGACCGGGCCGGCCGTTGTCGAGAAAGTGATGTCCAGATTGTTGATTTCCAGTATTTTGTCAGCCATATTCCGGACACCTCCTTTACATGTCTTCGATGCGCGGAGCCAGCGCTTCGCGGAGACCGTCGCCCACGAAATTGAAGGCCAGCATCAGAAATGCGAGCACGAGGATCGGAGGCACGATCTGGTAAGGCAGCGTCGTGATGTTGTTGAAGCCGTCTTCGATCAGGGAACCGACCGAGCACTGCGGCAGCATGATGCCGACGCCGACGAAGCTCAGGAATGCTTCCGTGAAGATCGCGGTCGGGATCGAGAACATCATCTGGGTGATGATCGGGCCGATGGTGTTGGGGAGAATGTCGATGAAGATGATTCTCCAGTTGCCCGCGCCGAGCGTGCGGCTCGCCATGATATACTCCTGGCCCTTTATTTTCAGCATTTCGGCCCTGGCGATCTTGCTCATGCCGATCCATTCGGTGAGAAGCAGCGCCACGATGACGAGCACGATGCCCTTCGGCATAAAGGTGGCGAGCACGCCGACGATGACGAGACGCGGGATCGAATTGGCGACTTCGACAAACCGCTGCATGACCGCGTCCGCGACGCCGCCGAAAAAGCCGGAGATGAGTCCGAAGCTCATGCCGATGATCATGTCGATGAAGATCGTGACAAATGCGATGAGGAGAGACACTCTGGCCCCGTACCAGACCCGGGTCCACAGATCGCGGCCCATCGAATCCGTACCGAAGAGAAAGGTCTCTTCCGCGAACGGATCGTCATAGCTCTCGCCGGTGGTCAGCTTGTGGAGCCACGGGACGTGCGGCGGCATGCTGCGGGCGGTCACTTCCTTGCCCGTCTCCGGGTCTGTGACCGACTGGATGTCGCTGTATCCGTAGGAGTTCATATGAGGTCCGATGAGCGCAAGTATGATAATGATGCCGATGATGACGAGTCCGATCACCGCGCGGACGCTCTTGAAGAAGCGCATGAACACGCCCTTCCAGAACCCCTGCGACGCATAGTTCCGGTCTGTCGTGATATCGATGGTTGTGTCAAATGCGAAATCCGCGTCGGTCGGGACATAGGCCGGAGCGGCCGGCACGGCTGATGTCCGTTCTTTGCTCATGCCTGCACCCCCTCTCCATTTTCAGCACTGCTCTTCTTTTTCTTCGGGCGGTCCGAGACGCGGATCCGCGGATCAAGCAGGCAGTACACAATATCGAGAACCAGCATGATGCCGATATACATGGCCGAGTACAAGATGCCGAGCGCGAGGACGTAGTTGTAGTCGATGCCCTCGCCGGTGATCGCGTCGACCATCAGCTTGCCGATTCCGTTGATGCCGTAGATCTTCTCGACGACGAGCGCGCCGGTCAGAAGGTCCACGATCAGGGGGGCGATGACGGTCACGACCGGGATCAGGGCATTTCTCAGGATATGCCGCGTGACCAGCTTCGTGCCGTACATGCCTTTCGACTCCGCCATAAGGACGTAGTCGCTGTCCATGACTTCCACCATTTCGTTGCGTGTGAAGCGCGCGACGGTGCTCATCGAGAAGAGGGACAGAGACAGCGCCGGCATGACGGCGGAATGAAGGAAATTCCGGTTGTTGAAGTAAAACGGAAAGATCGTCGTCTTATAAGCGAGGAAATACTGCAGGAAGATCATGAAGACGTACGAAGGAATACAGACGCCGACGATGGACAGCACCGTACAGAAGACGTCCCAGAAGTGACCTCTGTTGAGTGCCGCGGCGATGCCGAGTATCAGTCCGACTGACACGCCGAAAAGAATCGCCACGCCGCCGATCCGGAAGGAGTTGCCCATCGCGGTCGGAAGGACTGTGGAGATCGGGGCGCCGTTGTAAAGGGACGAGCCCTTTCCGAAGCTGCCGGTGCGCAGGATGTCCGATATGTAATGACCGAACTGCACGAGCACAGGGTCGTCCAGTCCCATTTCCGCGCGTTTCTTTGCAATCGCTTCGTCGCTCATACGCTCAGACGGGAACGGGTTGCCCGGCATGATCCGGACAAGCAGGAACAGTAAGAACGTGATGATAAAAAGCGTCGCGGCAGCCATGAAGATTCGTTTGATAATATATCTGGCCATGATCTCTCCCGCTGTGTAAGACCGGGCAGGCGGTCGCCCGCCTGCCCGAATGTAGCCTTAATGGATATTGACTGTTTCAGGATTACTTGCTGAATGTAGCGTTCTTGTACACTCTGTTCAGTGCGACCGGATGGAACTCCACGCCTTCGAGGCCGGATGTAATCAGGTTTGCGTTCGCCTTGGTGTAAAGCGGAGCGATGACGGCTTCTTTGAGGACCAGTTCCTCTGCGTCATAGAGGGCCGCCCAGCGGGCTTCATAGTCGGACACGTAAGCGCCGGAAGTGCAGTCCTTGATCAGCTGATCGTATTCCGGGTTGCTCCAGAAGCCGTAGTTGTTGGCCGTATCCGTTACCCACATGCCGAGGTAGGTCATCGGATCCGCGTAGTCCGGCCCCCATCTGGTCAGGGCGACACAGTAGTCGTCATTCTGCATTTTATCAAGACGCTCTGCCTTGGTCATCGCCTGAAGGTCAATCGTCACGCCCGGAAGAGCCGCTTCAACCTGTTCCTTGATCGCCTGGGCAACCTTGGCCACTTCATCGCCTTCGTTGTTGCCGTAGATCATCGTGAACTGGAAGGAATCCTTGCCGAGTTCTTCTTTCGCTTTTTCGTAATAGCCCTGTGCCTTCTCGACGTCGAAGGAGACGTACTCCGCGAATTTCTGCTGGTCAGCGGAGAAGTCCTCGCCCGTTGTCGCGCTCGCTGCGAACTGCGGCGGAACAGCCGTGAAGGTGGCAAGGGAGCCGTCCATGACGTAGTTGTCCACGAGGGATTCTCTGTCGATGGCGTTGGAGAAAGCCAGTCTCAGATTGGCATTTGCAAGATCGCCTTCACTGGACGGATTCTGTGTCTGGCTGAATGTGACATACCACAGATAGCCGGCACCGACGATGTTGAGGCTGTCGGCCAGGGACGCGTCGTCCTGGACTGCGGCCACCTGGTCGCCGCTCACGACCGCGAGGTCGAGGTTGCCGCTCTTGAAGCCTGTGAGGGCCTGGTCGGAGGATCCGACGACCTGATATGTGATCGAATTCAGGCTGACCTTGTCGGCGTCATAGTAGTCGGGGTTCTTCACGACGGTCATGCTGGCTGCGCCGGGGAGATAGTCGTCAAGAAGGAAAGCGCCGTTGCACAGGAATGTGGACGGGCTTGTGCCGTACTCGCCGTCGCCGAGGCTCTCATAGAAAGCCTGGTTGATCGGATAGAAGGTCGGGAAGTACATAAGTGACGGGAAGAAGGAAACCGGCACTTCGAGTTCGACCTCGAGGGTCTTGTCGTCCACAGCCGTCACGCCGAGCGTATCCGGGTCTGCGCCTTCATAGAGGATGGCGTCTGCATTTTTCACAGCGCCTACGGACGATTCAAACATATAGTTGTATTCGACGTTGGCGGTCATCGCGAGCTTCCACGCAAACTCGAAGTCCGCAGCCGTCACCGGCTCGCCATTGGACCAGAACGCGTCGTCGCGCAGATGGAACGTATACTTGCATCCGTCATCGGAAACGTCCCAGGACTCCGCGATCGCCGGAACTGCGGCGCCTTCGGCGTCCATCTGGGTCAGGCCGTCGATGCAGTCCGCGATGATCTCAAAAGAGTCACCGTCTGTGGCCAGGTTGGTGTCCAGTGACATGACGTTGGTTGAAAACATGACATAGATGTCTCCGCCTCCGTCCGCCGACACGACCGATCCCGCGAGACCGGCCACCATCGCGGCTGACAACGCGACTGCTAGCATTTTTCTCATTTTTTTCATAATCGCCTCCTACTTCTGTGACTATTACCTTACCGTGGTAACGCGAAGCACTTTAAAAGTATACTCCACTAAAGCGGTGAAGTCAAGAATAGATGTCTTTAACGGGGTCAGACCCCGTTCAGGTCGTCAAACCTTGTTAGACAAACAAAACGGGGTCTGACCCCGTTCAGGACATCAAACCCCGTTAACCACTTCTACCTCTACCTCACCGGGAAGCCCCCGCAATCAATACAGAAGCCGCCCCTCCGCCACTGCCTTCAGGTGCCCGCCGTACGGCGACTTGCCGTACGCCGCCGCGCTCTCCAGCAGCTGCGCCTTGCTCACCCAGCCGTTGATGAACGCGATTTCCTCCGGCGCGGAGATCGTGATGCCCTGACGAGACTCGATCGTCTCAACGAAATTGGACGCCTGCAGAAGCGACGCCATCGTGCCGGTATCAAGCCACGCGAAGCCTCTTCCGAGCAGCTGCACATCCAGAAGGCCGTCCTTCAGATACATATCGTTCAGCGTCGTGATCTCAAGCTCGCCGCGCGCGGAAGGCTTCACCTGATTGGCCCGCTCCGCGACGCCCTTCGGATAAAAATACAGTCCGGTCACGGCGTAATTGGACTTCGGCTCCTTCGGCTTCTCCTCGATCGAGAGCGCCTTGCCGTTCTCATCAAAATCCACGACGCCGAACCGCTCCGGATCCGGAACATAATAGCCGAACACGGTTGCCCTGCCGTTCTCTTCGGCATCCGCGACAGCGGCTTTCAGCAGGGTCCGGAACCCGTTTCCATAGAAAATGTTGTCGCCCAGCACCATCGCTCCGGCCTCCCCGCCAAGGAACTCCTCGCCGAGGATGAACGCCTGCGCCAGTCCGTCCGGCGACGGCTGCACTTTATAAGAAAGAGAAATGCCGAACTGCTCTCCGTTCCCGAGAAGCGCCTCAAAACGGGGCGTGTCCTCCGGCGTGCTGATGATCAGGATTTCGCGGATTCCCGCCAGCATCAGCGTCGACAGCGGATAATAAATCATCGGCTTGTCGTAAATCGGCAGCAGCTGTTTACTGGTCACTTTCGTCAGCGGATACAGCCTCGTTCCCGAACCGCCCGCCAAAACAATTCCTTTCATCCTTGTAAGCCCCTTTCGTTATTGCC
>CACXFK010000226.1 GCA_902766945.1 uncultured Lachnospiraceae bacterium
GCAGCCCGCTCCGTCTTAGGCGCTTCGGCCGGTTTTCTCGGCCTTCTCTGCTGGAGCTGGCGCGTCGCGTTCTGCTGACGAACGACACGCACGATGCCGCTCTTCTTCTTCGGCTTATCCGCCTCTCCCTGCGCCGGAGCAGCTTCTTTTTCAGCAGTCTTTTCTTCAGACTGCGCCTGAGCGCTCTCCGTCATCTCCGGTGCCGGAGCCGCCTTGCCGTACTTTGCGCGGATGACCGCCACTTCGCTTTCCGGCACAGCGCTGACTGCCGTGACCAGCTCGTAGCCCTTGCCGGTCAGGTAGTCGATGATGTCACGATTGGTCAGACCAACCTCCGACGCCAGATTGTGAACCTTGATTTTTGCCATAAACCTATCTCTCCCTTTTTCCCTGCCTTATTCAGGATTGCTCTTCAAGACTGATCAGTGCCTTTGCCAGTTTCGGATCTGTCACGGCCAGCGATGCCCGGTACAGCCTGCCGATCATATGGCCGAGCTCCTCCCGGTCTGCCAGTGCGTAGCAGGGAACTTTATAGAATTCGCACATATTGCCAAACTTTTTTCTCGTATTTTCAGAGGCATCTCCCGCGATGTACACGACGTATGCCCGGCCGCTCTTCACGGCTTTTTCAACCGAGAACTCCCCGCTCTCGATCTTTCCGGCCCGCGCCGCAAGTCCCAGATAGCCCCGCACTCTTTCTTCTTTCGTCATAGAAGGCCTCAGCTTTACTGTCCGCGGGATTCGTCTTCATCCCGGTTCTTCTCATCCTCTTGCTCAAGCATCTTCAGAAGCGAAGGCACTATGTCTTCCGGAACAGGCGTCTTCAGCGCTCTTTGGAGCGCGCCGTTTTTTGCCGCCCGCATCAGGCAGGCGCTGTCGCGGCACAGATAGGCGCCGCGTCCGTTCATCCTGCCTCCCGGATCAATCAGGATCTCGCCCTCAGAAGTCCGGACAACGCGGATCAGTTCATCTTTATTCCGGATCTTCCTGCAGCCCAGACATGTCCGCTGCGGCTTCCTCCGGGATGAGGCCGGATTCGTCATACTCGTAATCCTCTTCTCCCTCTTCGTAATAGATGCCGTTTTCATCGAAATCGTCGAGATACAGGTCGTCGAAGTCTCCGGACTCGCGGGCCTGTGTTTCGGACTTGATGTCGATCTTATATCCTGTGAGCCGTGCGGCCAGGCGGGCGTTCTGTCCCTCCTTGCCGATCGCCAGCGAGAGCTGGTAATCCGGCACGATCACTTTCGCGCTTCTCTCATCCGGATCCGCGCCGACCGTGATCACCTTCGCCGGGCTCAGGGCATTTTCAATAAGGACCGCAGGGTTCTCATCCCATTCGATGATGTCGATCTTCTCGCCGCGGAGTTCCGAGACAACCGCGCCGACGCGGCTTCCGTTCATGCCGACGCAGGCTCCGACCGGGTCGACGTCCGGGTTATTGGACCAGACGGCCATCTTGGTTCTGGATCCCGGCTCACGGGAGATCCCTTTGATCTCGACCGTGCCGTCGTGCACCTCGGACACTTCCTCTTCAAACAGTTTTCTCACCAGGTCCGGATGCGTCCTCGACACAAGGATCTTCGGGCCTTTCGTCGAGTTCTTGACGTCCACGACGTAGACCTTGACGCGCTCGGTCGGCTGGAAGTGCTCGCTCTTTACCTGTTCGTTTTCATTCAGAAGCGCATCGGCCTTGCCGAGATTGATGCAGTAGGACTTTCCCTGCATTCTCTGCACCACGCCGGAGACGACTTCCTTGACTTTGCTGTTATACTGATTGAACACGGCGTTCCGCTCTTCTTCGCGGATGCGCTGCAGGATGATGTTCTTCGCGTTCATCGTCGCGATCCGGCCGAATGCCTTGGAGTTGATGTCCACCGTGATGATGTCGCCCGCCATCACGTGCGGATCCGTCAGCCTGGCTTCTTCAAGCGTCACCTGAAGCGTGCCGTCCACGATATGCGCCGCATCCTCGACCACTTCTTTTTCCGCCGTGACGGAATACTCGCAGGTCTCCGGATCGATCTTGACGATAATATTGTCATTCTTGCCGAAATGAGATTTGCAGGCGGTCATCAGCGACTGCTCGATGGAATCCAGGAGAGATTCCCTGCTGATGCCTTTTTCCTTCTCAAGCAGCTCGATTGCTTCCTTCAGTTCCGTGTTCATGGTCTCCTCCTTTGTCGCCGCCCCTTATCAGATATCGAACGCCAGGCGGACGAGCGATAACTCTTTCCTTGAAAATGTCTTCTCCCCGTCATCCGTCTCAATGACGACGGACCGGCTGTCCCAGGCCTTCAGTATCCCTCTGAATTCTTTCTTCCCCTCAACTGCTTTGTAGGTCTTCAGCTCGACCTCTTTGCCCGCGGCAAACTCAAAGTCGTGAGGTCTCTTCAGCACCCTGCCAAGTCCCGGGGAACTGACTTCCAGTGTATAGGCCTCGTCGATAAAATCGCCTTCGTCCAGAAGCGGGTCCAGCCGACGGCTCACCGCTTCGCAGTCATCGATCATAACGCCGCCTTCTTTGTCAATGTAGCAGCGGAGATAGTACTCGCCGCCTTCCTTTACAAATTCGGCGTCAACCGCTGTCATCCCCAGTTCGTCGAGAATCGGGAGCAGCAGATCATAGGTTTTCTTTTCTATATCGTCTTTTTTGCTCATCTGCCTTATTCATTGCTATGCGCAAAAAATGTTGGAGCGGACCTTCGCGCCCGCTCCAATCATCAACATCAGTAACCTTTCACACTATAGCACCACATTTCACAAAAATCAAGTTATAAACGCAAACAAATCCTTATTTTTTCTTAGTTCCCTTCCCGCCGCGCTTTGCGAGTTTCAGGCGGTTCATGAAGACCTTGCCGCCCCGGTAGTCGACGGAAAATTCGTGCGCGCTTCCGATGAGGTACGCCCTTTCGATCCGGTCGCTGCCGGAAAGCGCCATGCCCTTCACCCCGACGGCCGTTTTTTTCAGTTCGGAAGCTTCGCTCACCGCAAACTTCAGGAAGTAGCCCTCATGGCTGATCAGCACGCAGAATTCCAGCTGGTCGTCGGGACTGACCAGGATCAGGCGGTCGCCTTCCTGCAGCTTCGTCGACTGGATGGTTCTGACGCTTGAGACAAATTCGGCGCCTCCGGTCCTCTTTACAAAGCCCTTTTCGGTCGCGAAGAAAAGTTCACTCTTCTGCACTTCCGCAAGCGGGGCCGCGTACAGCAGTTCCTCCCTGGCCGTCTCAAAGTTGCTCAGATTGTCGACCGGGATGCCTTTTTCCCTCAGCTTCTTCCTCGGCACGTCGAGCACCTTGATCGTGTGCATCTTGCCGATATCGCTGAAGAGACAGACTTTGTCCGTATTCATCACGCGGAAAACATACTTGTTGTCCGCATCCGCCGCTTCCTTGTTTTTCTCGTAGACGGAAACATCCAGGATCTTCGCGTAGCCGAAGCGGTCCAGGCAGAACACGACCTCTTCTTCCTCGATCTTTTTCTCCTCGATGATGATCTCGCCCGCATTTTCAAGAGCCGTCCTCCGGCCGGTGCCGTAGGCCTTTTTCATCTCGTCCAGTTCCGAGATCAGAAGGGACGCCATCTCCTCATGGTCGTCGAGCAGCTTCTGATAGAGGGCAATCTTCTTCTGCGTCTCGGCGTACTCTTTCCTGAGCGCGTCGATCTCGAGCCCGATCAGCTTGACAAGCCGCATGTCCAGGATCGCGTTTGCCTGCCGCTCGGTAAACATGAGCATCCCGGCATCCCTTCTGCTTTCTTCGGACTTGAAGCGGATGCCCTCCGTCCTGCCCATCACGAGGCAGTCGACGGCCATCTTTCTGTTTTTGGACCCGCGCAGGATCTCGATGATCAGATCGATGACGTCTACGGCCCGGATCAGGCCCTCCTCGATCTCCTTCTTTTCCAGTTCGCGGGTCAGAAGATTCTCATATTTGCGGTCCGCGATCTCAAACTGGAAATCCACGTGGGCTTCGATGATCTGTTTCAGTGACATGGTCTCCGGACGTCCGCCCGAGACAACCAGCATATTGACGCCGAAGGTGTCCTCGAGCCTCGTCTTTTTATAGAGGAGGTTGCAGAGGTTTTCCGTGTCCGTCCCCTTTTTGCACTCGATGACGATGCGGATCCCCTCCTTGGAGGACTGGTTGGAGATATCGATGATCTCTGGCGCCTGCCTTGTCTCCGCAAGCTGGGCGACATCGCTCATGAACTTGCCGATGCCGGCTCCGATCATTGTATACGGAAGCTCGGTCACGACCACGAGGACATGGCCGTTTTTCCCTTTTTCAATCTCCACTTTTCCCCGGATGCGGATCCTGCCCTGCCCGGTTTCATAGATCTCCTTCAGATCCCGCTCGTTGACGACGATGCCGCCGGTCGGAAAATCCGGTCCTTTCACATACTGCATCAGGTCTTCACTCGTCACGGAATCGTCGCGGATGAAGGCCTTTACCGCGTCAATCACTTCACTCAGGTTATGAGGCGGTATCGACGTCGCCATGCCGACCGCGATCCCGTCCGAGCCGTTGATCAGCACATTTGGCAGCCGGGCCGGCAGAACCGACGGTTCCTGCTCCGTTTCATCGAAGTTGGGAATGAAGTCGACGATGTCCTTGTCAAGGTCCGAAAGGAACACATCCTGGGTAAATTTCTCCAGTCTCGCTTCCGTATAACGCATCGCCGCCGCGCCGTCGCCTTCGATCGAGCCGAAATTGCCGTGCCCGTCCACAAGGGTCCGTCCCTTTTTGAAGGCCTGCGCCATCACGACCAGCGAATCGTAGATCGAGCTGTCCCCGTGAGGATGGTACTTGCCCATCGTGTCGCCGACGATACGCGCGCTCTTTCGGTACGGCCGGTCATACCGCGTGCCGAGCTGCCACATGTCGTAGAGCACGCGCCGCTGCACCGGCTTCAGTCCGTCGCGCACGTCCGGGAGCGCTCTCGAGACGATGACCGACATCGCGTAGTCAATATAGTTTTTCTGCATGATCTCGGAATAATCCGTTCGGATGATCCGGTCTTCACTTCTATCCATATCGTTCGATTCCTGTATCAGACATCCAGTTCAGCGTCGCGGGCGTGCTCGTAGATAAAGGCTTTTCTGGGCGGCACGTCCGTCCCCATCAGCACATCCGTAATATCGGAGGAGAAACCGGGATTCCCGATCTCGATCCGGCGGAGCCGCCTGGTCTCCGGGTTGAGCGTGGTCTCCCAAAGCTGCTCCGGATCCATCTCGCCCAGACCCTTGTAGCGCTGAAGCGTAAAGGACTTGTTTTTATGTTTTTTGCGGTACTGCTCGAGCGCCTTGTCGTCGTAGAGGTACTCGCCCTCTCCCTTTGCCGGCATCACCTTATAAAGGGGCGGCATCGCGACGTAGACGTGCCCTTCGTTGATCAGATCCGGCATATAGCGGTAAAAGAGCGTGAGGAGCAGCGTCCCGATATGGGCGCCGTCCACGTCGGCGTCCGCCATGATGATGATCTTGTCGTACCTGAGCTTCGAGATGTCAAAGTCGTTCCCGTACCCTTCCGAAAAGCCGCAGCCGAAGGCCGTGATCATCGTTTTGATCTCGGCATTTGCGAGCACTTTATCAATGCTGGCCTTCTCCACGTTCAGGATCTTGCCGCGGATGGGCAGGATCGCCTGATAGTTCCGGTCCCGGGCGGTTTTGGCGCTGCCTCCGGCGGAATCGCCTTCGACGATGAAGATCTCGCACTTTTCGGCGTCTCTGGAAATGCAGTTCGCAAGCTTTCCGTTCGTGTCAAATGAGAACTTCTGCTTCGTGAGCAGGTTGCTCTTGACCTTCTCCGCGGATTTCCGGATCTTCGCCGACTTCTCTGCGCAGGCCAGGATGTTTTTCAGCGTTTCCAGGTTCCGGTCAAAGTAATGCGGCGCTTCCTCGCTCACGATCTTCGCGACGACCCTGGACGCGTCCGGATTGTCGAGTTTGGTTTTCGTCTGTCCTTCAAACCGCGGGTCCGGATGCTTGATGGAAACCACAGCCGTCATGCCGCTCCGGATATCGGGCCCGGTGAAATTCTGGTCTTTTTCTTTCAGGACGCCGATCTCGCGGGCATAGAGGTTCATCACCTGTGTAAAGGCGGTCTTAAACCCCGTGATATGCGTGCCGCCGTCGGCATTGTAGATATTGTTGCAGTAGCCCAGTACATTTTCATGGAACTCGTTGACATACTGCAGGGCGATCTGAACCTCGATGCCTTCATCCTCGCCGGAGATGCAGATCGTCTCGGTCAGGGCTTCTTCATTTTTATTGATGTCCCTGACAAAGCCGGCGATCCCGTCCGGCTCGTGGAACGTCACCTCGACCTTCTCGTCGCCTCTCAGGTCCCTGAAGAGGATCGTCAGTTCGGGATTGAGGTACGCGGTCTCGTGAAGGCGCGACCTGACTTCCGTTGCGGAGAAACGCGTCACGTCAAAGATCTCCGGATCCGGGATGAAATTCACCTTCGTGCCGGTCTCCTTTGTCTTCCCGAGAACCGGAAGCAGGCCGTCCACCAGCTTCACATCCGGCACGCCGCGCCTGAAGTGGTCATGGTGAATGGCGCCGTCCCGCTTGATGATGACGTCCATCTCGGTCGACAGCGCGTTGACGACGGAAGATCCGACGCCGTGGAGACCGCCCGACGTTTTGTAGGCGTCATTGTCAAACTTGCCTCCGGCGTGCAGCGTCGTATAGACCAGGCGCTCGGCGGGCATGCCCTTTTCGTGCATGCCGACAGGGACCCCGCGTCCGTCGTCTTCGACGGTACAGGATCCGTTCTTCTCAAGCGTGACGATGATATGTTTGCAGAATCCGGCTAAATGCTCGTCGACGGAATTGTCCACGATCTCGTAGATCAGATGATTGAGTCCCTTCCTGGACGTGCTCCCGATGTACATGCCCGGACGCATACGGACAGCTTCAAGCCCTTCCAGCACCTGAATGCTGGAAGCGTCATATGCTGTTTTCCCAGCCATAGATATACCCCCCTGCCTGCGCATCATCCACCAGATGTTGATGTGCGTGAGGCACGACCGATTATAGCATGCCGAACAGGCGTTTGTAAATGACAAAAGCACCTGCTGCCAGGTGCTTTTGCGGTGTTTGTGTGCGTTTTATTCCGATTCTGATTCGGAGTAATGGAGGCCGCCCTCCGGCGGATTCCAGGTCGTGTTGCCGCGCTTCGTTCCGTCGGGCGCGTTGTCACCCGCCCTCACCACGATCACGGGCGTGTAAAAATCAATGTTCTTGTAGATCCGCTCGGCGCTCGACGGCGGCAGATTCACGCAGCCGTGCGAGCCGTAATACAGATAGATCTCGCCCCCGAAAGCGTCTTCGTCTCTCCAGGAAGCGTCATGCATGCCGTAGCTCTCGAAGAACGGCATCCAGTAGTCGACATGGGATTCGTAGCGCTGTCCGGGATCTACGGACGTAAGCGATCCGAGCACCTGGTTTTCCATCAGATTGAGGACGGAAAACACTCCGGACGGGGTCCGGCGCTCGGGATCCGACTCGAGTCCCGTCACGCAGTCCGTTCCGAGGAAGACCTCTCCGTCCTTTATGAAGGTCACATACTGGTTGGTGACGTCCACCTCCACATAAGTGCCGCCGTTTGTCGGATCCATCGTCTCTTTGACGCCGTTCACGATCTCGATATCCGTATCCTCGCGGTTGATGAGGCCTTCATACATCAGATCCGTCTCATCCTCCACGTCGACCTTGTACCCGTAGTAGGCGCACGGAAGCACGACCGTCCCGTTCTTCAGCGACTCGTACTCAACCGTCGACTTCGTGTTGTCATAGCGGTCCGCGATGGACTGCATGACGGCGTAGCACTGCTTGTAGACGGACTCTTTGCTGAGCGAGTACACCCCCGTGCTCTCATCCCGGGCAAACCAGTCAATCAGCTGGTCGCGCCCGTATGTCTCGACGCTTCCGTCCTTCATCGTGATCCGGATCGTCGTGTTGACAAAGCTGTTGAACCGCTCCACCGTATAATTGAGATCCTCGTCATCCCGGCGGACCGACGGAGACGCATAGGCGCCGTCAACGGCAGCCAGGTTGAGTCTCGCCTCGGAATGATTGATCGCCTGGTTGACGGCTTCAAAGACCGCGTCCTCAACCGGCTCATTGCCTTCGGTTTCGCTCGCCACCATAAATGTATTGTCGGCCCGCTTCACGATATACGCATCTTTCGGCTTCGTGATATTGGCTTCCAGGAACTCGGGCAGCGACTCCAGATAGCTGCGCATCTTGGCGCTGTCGAACTTGAAGCTCGTACTGACCGTGTACGTGCTGTGCTTGCCGAACGCGTTCCGGATCCAGCCGGCCCTGTTCTGGTCCGCGAGGATCTGTTCCACTTCGTTGCTTGAGACATAGGTCAGGTCCACGTCACGGCTCGTCACCGTTTCGTTGCTGCCTCCTCTGAAGCCGAGCTCCAGCGTGTACTTTTCAACCGAATTCTTTAAAATGGCTTCCGCATCCGCGACCGACATCCTGCTGACGTCGAAGCCGTTGATATAAGTGTGCGGAAGAAAACGCCGGCGGTAACTGTTTGCCGTCAGGCAGTACCAGAGAACCAGCGCGACCAGGACGCCGCCGGCGACGATCAGCCGCTGCCGGAGCACGCGCATCTGGCGCTCTTTCGATACCGCGCTGCGTTTCCTTGACGCAGTTCCTGCCGCACGCTTCCTGCTTCCGGCACTTGCGGGCATGCGCGTGCGCGCTTCCGCATTTCTGCCGGAGCGCCGGATGCGCTCACTTCTTCCCGCGGAAGCATCGTTCCTTCCGGGAGCGGCATTGGCGTTTCGCCTCGCCTGCCGGTTCGGATCCGACGCGCTGCGTCCGGACGCACGACGCGCCGCAGAGCTGTTTCGGCCCTGCGCCGCGCGATTGATCCTGTTCTGTTTTTCGTTTCTGACTTTTCTGTTAAAATCCATCTTATCCTTCGATCAGGAGCCCCAGCTCCTTAAGCTGCTTCGGATCGACCGGGGACGGTGCGCTCATCATCAGGTCCGATGCATCCTTCACCTTCGGGAATGCGATCACGTCCCGGATGGAGTCGGCTCCCGAGAAAAGCATGATCATGCGGTCAAGTCCGTATGCAAGTCCTGCATGGGGCGGGACTCCGTATTTAAATGCCGTAAGAAGGAAACCGAACTGCTCGTTCGCCTGCTCGGGCGTAAAGCCGAGCACCTCAAGCATCTTCTCCTGGATATCGTCCATGTGGATACGGATCGAACCGCCGCCCATCTCGCATCCGTTCAGTACGATATCATACGCCTGCGCGCGGACGGAACCCGGATCGGAATCAATGTTCTTCCAGTCTTCTTCGTTCGGCATCGTAAACGGATGATGCATGGCCATGAAGCGGTTCTCCTCGTCGGACCACTCAAGAAGCGGGAAGTCCACGATCCAGACGAACCGGAATGCGTGATGATCTATCAGCCCCATCTCCTCGCCGAGTTCAAGCCTGAGCGCGCAGAGCGACGCGCAGACGACGCGGAACTTGTCCGCCGCAAAGAGCAGCAGGTCGCCGGGTTCCCCCTTCATCGCCGCGATGAGCGCATTCATCTGTTCATCCGTCATGAACTTGCGGAAAGAGCTCTTGATGGTGCCGTCATCCTGGATCGCAATATACGCGAGGCCCTTGGCTCCGTATGTTTTCGCCGTCTCGGTCAGCTTGTCGATCCGCTTTCTGGGCATGCCGCCCTGGCCCTTGGCATTGATGCCGCGCACAAAGCCGCCGTTTTCGAGCGCGCCGGTAAACACGCCGAAGCCGCAGTCACGGACGACGTCCGAGACGTCCGTGATCTCCATGCCGAATCTGAGATCCGGCTTGTCCGAA
>CACXFK010000227.1 GCA_902766945.1 uncultured Lachnospiraceae bacterium
ACGATCTCCCCGCCCGACAAAACAAGGAGGAACCACCATGAAAGAAGCAGCAGCCGTCAATCAGAAAAAAGCGGGAAGCACCGCCCGGCAAGGGTTTCAGACCAGGGATATTGCCCTCATCGGCATGTTCGGAGCGATTGCCTCCGTTCTCATGTTTTTTGAGCTCCCGCTCCCCTTTGCGCCGTCATTTTATAAACTGGATTTAAGCGAAGTGCCGGTTCTCATCGGGTCCTTTGCGCTTGGTCCGGCAGCGGGCATCTTTATCGAACTCATCAAGATACTCATTCACTTCGTCATAAAAGGCACGAGTACGGCCGGCGTAGGCGAAGCCGCCAATTTTATCATCGGCTGCGCATTGATCCTGCCGGCAGGCATCATATACCGCACAGGAAAGACAAGAAAGAGAGCGATCGCCGGCATGGCGGCGGGCACCGTCATCATGACTGCGGCGGGCTGCCTGATCAACGCGTTTGTCCTCCTTCCGACATATGCCGCGGCTTTCGGCATGCCGATGGACGCGCTGATCGGCATGGGGTCTGCAGTCAACTCCGCCGTACATGATCTTGCGACCTTTGCGATTCTGTGCGTCGCGCCGTTCAATCTTCTGAAGGGCATCGCGGTTTCGATCATCACCTTCCTCATCTACAAGAGGATCAGCGGTCTCATCAAGCATGCAAGGGGATGATCCCTGATCCCCGGGAAACCGGTATGAAGTGAAACCTAGGAAATGCCTCCTTTTTGTGGTATGATAGAAAACGCTCAATCATGCCGTTTAAAGGAGGTTTTGTCATGTCCGAGTATCAGATCGAAACAAAGTGCGTGCAGTCAGGATATCGTCCCGGAAACGGGGAACCGCGCCAGATCCCGATCATTCAGAGTACCACATTCAAATACGAGACCAGCGCCGCGATGGGGAGACTTTTTGATCTCGAGGACAGCGGTTATTTCTATACCCGTCTTCAGAATCCGACCAACGATTATGTTGCGGCCAAGATCGCCGATATGGAAGGCGGCACGGCCGGCATGCTGACCTCCTCCGGACAGGCCGCCAACTTCTTTTCCGTCTTTAACATCGCGTCCCAGGGAGATCACATCGTGGCCTGCGCCACGATCTACGGCGGCACCTTCAATCTGTTTAACGTCACGATGCGGAAAATGGGGATTGACTTCACGTTTGTCAGCCCGGACGCAACGGAAGAGGAGCTGGACGCTGCTTTTAAGCCGAATACGAAAGCGGTCTTCGGCGAAACGATCGCCAATCCGGCCCTGACCGTATTGGATTTTGAAAAGTTCGCGAATGCAGCACATGCGCACGGTGTTCCGCTGATCGTGGACAATACGTTTGCGACACCGGTGAACTGCCGGCCGTTTGAATTCGGGGCGGATATTGTGACGCACTCGACGACGAAATATATGGATGGACACGGTGCCGGCGTTGGCGGCGCGATCGTGGATTCCGGAAAGTTTGACTGGATGGCGCATGCGGACAAGTTCCCGGGCCTGACCACTCCGGACGAGAGCTATCACGGGATCACTTATGCGGAAAAATTCGGGCTTGGCGGCGCGTTCATCACGAAGGCGACGGCCCAGCTGATGAGGGATTTCGGATCCATTCAGAGCCCGCAGAACGCGTTTCTTCTGAATCTCGGACTTGAGAGCCTGCACTGCCGTATGAAGCAGCACTGCGCAAACGGACTGGCGCTGGCCAGGTTCCTGAAGGACAGTCCCAAGGTGGAGTGGGTGAGCTATCCCTCGCTTCCGGGCGACCGGTACTATGACAGAGCCATGAAGTATATGCCCGGCGGTTCCTGCGGCGTCGTCTCATTTGGCGTCAAAGGCTCCAGGGAGGACGCGGAGGCCTTTATGGGACGTCTCAAAGTCTTTGCCATCGAGACGCATGTGGCGGACGCAAGAAGCTGCTGCCTGCATCCGGCCAGCTCGACACACCGTCAGCTGACGGAACAGGAACTTGTCGACTGCGGTATCTCCGGCAATCTTGTCCGGATGAGCTGCGGACTGGAGAACACCGAAGACCTGATCCGCGATGTGGAGCAGGCGCTCGGCTGACCGCGCATCGAAGCAGGCGTGCGGTGCGGTTCACGCA
>CACXFK010000228.1 GCA_902766945.1 uncultured Lachnospiraceae bacterium
CGGCGGATCGCAGAATTGCACATTGGAAAGCAGCTTCGCTGCTGTGCAATTCGCGCACGATTCCTCTTCGAGAATCGTGATTTACATTCTGTATTCCATATACACGTCTCCGCTGTCGAGGCATTTCCATAAAAATGTCTCCCCGTCGAAGGTCATATAACTGCGCCGGCTCCCGTCCTTCGGGATCGAAACCGAGCCCGGGTTCATATAGACAAATGTCTCATGCGGCACGCATACGGGAACATGCGTATGTCCGCACAGCAGGATATCGCCTGCTTTGAGCGGCGGAGGGGACGCTTCACACGCGTGATGGCCGTGCGTGATATAGATCATCTTTTTTCCGGCCGGCAGGATCGCGTATTCCGCCATCACCGGGAACTTAAGTACCATCTGATCCACTTCCGCCTCGCAGTTTCCCCTGACCGCGATCAGATCCGCTGCACGCTCATTCAGAAGCCCGGCCACTTCCTTCGGGGCATATCCGTCCGGCAGGTCGTTCCTGGGGCCGTGATACAGCAAATCGCCCAGAAGCAGCAGCCGGTCCGCCCGCTCCGCGTCATAGCGCTCAAGCATCTCCCTGCAGTAAAGCGCGGAACCGTGGATATCGGAGGCAATCATCCATTTCATATTTTTTCCGTCCTGATCCTATCGTAAAAATGTCTGCCTTACGCGTTCAGAATCAGCGCCACGACCTCAAGCACCTCATCCCCGTTATTGGCGATGCCGTGCCCCGTTCCGGGCGGACAGATCGTCATATCGCCTGCGGAAACAGGAACGAACTCTCCGCCGTCATTGTACAGTCCCTGCCCCTTCATGATATAGTACAGTTCGGATTCTCCCTCGTGAACATGGAATCCGACGCTGCAGCCCGGATTCAGCGTCATTTTCGAGAACAGGCGTCCCTTTCCGTTGAGTTCTTCCGGCCCCGTGATGAAGTCGGTCATCATGGTGGTGCCGTCGCCTTCACGCATGCGCTCCCTGTAGCTGACTTTACATTCTTCCGCTCTTCTGATCATAATTCATTTCCTCCGTGAGTGGATTAACTGCTATACTAATGATTATAAACGATGGGTCTGACCCGTCAAGACGCGATGCAAGCGAAGGAGGTTGTCTATGTCCTGCTTTTATATACCTGTCCGAGTATTTGAAGAAACGGATGCCGTATCCCGCCACGCGGAGGATCTCGCCGCGCTCGGCCGGAAAGCCCTGATCGTGACCGGCCGCAGTTCCGCTTTTCGAAATGGCGCTTACGACGACGTCGCCGCCGCGCTTGAGAGCAGGCACTGCCCGCATGTCCTCTTTAACGAAGTGGAGGAAAATCCGTCGGTTGAGACCGTCATGAAGGCGCGGGATCTCGGCCTTAAGGAAGGGGTGGATTTTGTCATCGGCATCGGGGGCGGATCGCCTCTCGACGCAGCCAAAGCGATCGCACTGATGATCCGGCACGGCGGCCGGGACAGCACATATCTGTATCATCCGGACGGCGACAGCTCCGCGCTCCCGGTCGCGGCCGTTCCGACCACCTGCGGCACGGGATCCGAGGTGACGGCCGTGTCCGTCCTGACCGATACCGCGAAAGGCATCAAGAAGTCAATTCCGCACAATCTCTTCCCGAAGCTGGCCCTGATCGACGGCCGGTACCTTCAGGCGGCGCCCATGTCCGTCCTCGCCAACACGGCATTTGACGCGCTGACGCACCTGATCGAAAGTTTCCTGAATTCAACGGCTACGCCGTACAGCCGGATGTTTGTGGATGCCGGCCTCAGAACCTGGGCACTGAGCCTCCCGGTTCTCAGGGGCGTGAAACAGCCGGACGCGGAAGACTTCATGCATATGATGCGCGCTTCCGCGATGGCCGGCATGGCGATCGCCCACACCGCGACCACACTGCCGCACGGGCTGAGCTACCCGCTCACCCATAAGCTCGGCGTGCCCCACGGCAAGGCAACCGCTTATTTTACGGCCGGCTATCTCGCATTTGCGTCGGAAGAGGACCGGAACTACCTGCTCCGCACGGCCGGATTCCGTTCGCTTGCGGATTTCCGGGCCGTATACCACAAAGCGTGCGGCGAGGTGGACGCGGACAGCGCAAAGCTTTGCGAAGTGCTGGACGGCGCTGTCGAAGAGACCGGATCCAATCCGGTAAAGCTCGGCCTGGCCGCCTTCCCGGTGACTAAGGAGCAGCTAAGGGAAATGGCGTATTATGAACGGAACCACCCGCTTGACTGACCTTAGGGCGGTCTCTTAAAATCCCCGCAGGAAAGGAGAACATGCAGCGAAGAGGCTGCGTGACACACAACATGGAACAAAATCAGATCCCGTCGGAAGAAGAACTGATCCACGGCATGAACCTGGCAAGCAAGCGCAACATCCTGTTTATCATCGCGATCATCGCCGTGTTCACCATTTTCACACTGCTCAAAGGCGGCTCTCCCGTGCGCGTGACAACGGACAAGGAGACCATCACGGTCTCTTCGTCAAAAGGGAGCACCACGATTCCGTTCTCGGAGCTTGACTCCGTGGAGTATGTGCCGTCGCCCGATTACGGGAGCCCGGCCGGCGGCGGAACGGAACAGGATATAAGGTACGGCACCTGGAACAGCCCCGATCTGGGCGAGTACGAGGCTTACGTGCACACCGGCATCGCGTCGTGCATCGTGCTCAGATCCGGCAGCAAGTGCGTCGCCTTCAATATGGAGAACGAGGAAACGACCAGAACCTTTTCCGCGGCATGCGAGGAGCTTCTCGAAAAAGTGAAAAGCGGGACGGACGTGCCTCATTCACAGGAATGACAGCGCGTCGCTTGCCCGGCGCAGTATGTTCATGACGTCGGAGGAGTAGCGGTCGATGACTTTCTGGCAGAGGACCGGATCGTTTGTCAGGATCGCGTCGACATTTAAATTGATCAGTCTTTCCATCGTCTCCTCTTCATTGACCGTCCACACAAAGACTCGTTTCCCTGCATTTCTCAGTGAATCGATGATTTCGTAGCGGGCGGAAGATTCCATGATGCTCAGGATGTCCGCCGCCTCCAGGGTCTGAATCTGCCCTATCCCGATGCTCGACGTGTATGCGGTCAGGATGTCGGGATTGATCGCCCGTATTTCCTCGAGCGTTGCATAATCCTGCGACGTGACGTCGCAGTTGTCAAAGTAGCTGTATTTTTCAATCAGCTCGACGACCCTTTCCGCGATCCCGTCATCATGGCCGGTCCGCTTGATCTCGATATTCAGATACAGCTTGTCCTTGCAGAGCTGCAGCACCTCTTCGAGCGTCGGGATCTTTGTGCCGGCGTATTCCCTGCTGAAGAAGCTGCCGTTATCCAGATCCCTGATCTCGTCATAGGTCACGTCCCAGATATTCGCATTGACCCCGGTCGTCCGCCTGAGGTTGCTGTCATGCAGGACGACGATCACGTTGTCTTTTGTCATCTGCACATCCAGCTCCGCTGCCGAAAAGCCCGCGTCGATGGCCTTCTCAAATGCCGGAAGCGTGTTCTCTGGAGCCGCCTGCGAATACCCTCTGTGCGCCATGATGAGCGGGGTGCCGAGATCCGTCTTCATCATCCATTTAATCTGGCTGAAGCGCTTTGGTCCCGAGAAAAAGATGCAAATGGCGCAAAACGCGATGAGGCAGTTCCGAAGCGTGCGGTTATGCAGGATGAAGCCCGGCTCTTCCGTGTACATGAGAAGCTTCTCTCCGAGCGTCTCTTTTCTTTTGTAGTAAGCCGCCTGAAAGGACGAGAGCGTAAGCGGGGACAAGACCCACGTCGTGCCAAAGCCGCAGACCAGATCCGTGCCCGCGTATCTCGCTTTGACAAACTGTACGATCGGTCCTGTCTGGCCGGGCTGCAGCCACAAGGACAGCAGATACCAGACAAGCACGACAGTAAAAGCAAGAAGGGAAGCCAGAATCGCGAGGAGCGCCATCCACAGACACATAAGGAGCAGCAGCTTGATCCAGTAGCGCCCTTTGGTCATGCGCATGCTCTTCCTACATGCGCCGGCAAAATTCGTGCTGTCCTCCTCCAGCATGATCGGCATCGCAAATATACAGCGGACGTTGATCCAGAAGGCAAGCGCGACCCCTGAATAATACACGGCTTTTTGCCATGGGTATTTGGACAGACTCTCCCAGAACGAGCCCGGGAGACGGATGAATGAGGTGATGCCGGAGATGTCGATCAGGCTGCCGAAATGCAGGATGACAAGGACGTAGGGAATCAGCAGAAAATTCCGCGGCCGGCAGTTCTCAATCGTCAGGTCGAACCCGGTTGAGATAATCTGACCCGCGCTTCTCCGGATCCCGCATTTGGCTGCATGCAGCGCGTCGATAATGGCAAACCGCTCGAAGGACGCGAACAGCGTCAGGAGCAGCACAATCACGGCGGCAATCATCCAGCTGAACGGATTGCTGATCACTTTTTGAATGTTATAGGCCGCGATGACGTTCGTCCCGTTTACCAGCGGGAGGAACCGGAAGATCCATGTCAGAAACGGGAATACCACCAGATATGTAAGAAGCCGGTAGATCGCTTCAAATTTCAGGAGTCCCCCTCCATTTTCCCTAAGCAATTCAAACGGAACGACGATCTCCTTCATCCATCGTTTTAAACGCTCCATATTTGAAACCCTCCGTCTGTATTATAAGATACGGACGGATATTCGTAAATTTGGAATTCGTAATAATATACAGCGAAATGGGGGCTGAAGCGCCGAAATATGGTATAATGCTGATGGAAACGACATACGTTCTGCAGGAAAGGGGCACTCATATGATGAAAATGAAGGGACTCACCGCCGCCGTGTTCACAGGCCTTCTGATGACCGCTCTCTTTACGGCACCGGCATCTGCCGATGACTACGTGGACGAGTATGAAGCTTACACGGATGTCATCAACGAATACTCCGAACTTTATGACGCATCCTCCGCCAGATTCGCGCTGTATGATCTGGACAGCGACGACGAGTGCGAGCTGCTGATCGCATGCGGCCACTCCTCGGAAGACAGGATCGTGGAGATCTTCACGCTTGTGGAGAATGTCCCGTCCTATGCCGGTTCTCTTCCCTATACGACGGAATTTTATGAATATGAATACGGCGACGGCCTGCTCGCCTCGTATACGGGCAGCGATTATCAGATCGTGGATCTCGTGACGCTCGACGGTGATGAAATCGACGCGGAGACGCTCATCGAAGAAGAAACCTCGGCCGATGACGTCTACGCCAACGATTATCCGGTCATCCTGAAGCCGCTCCGCCTCTTCGGCAGCGACTATCTCCTGCCGCGCGCCAACATCCGCTACATCACAAAAGAAGATCTCCGCGGCTTCGACGACACGCTGCTCCGCCTGGCGCGCAACGAATTTTATGCGAGACACGGGCGCATCTTCAGGACAAAATCGATCAAGCACTACTTCGAGAGCCAGCCCTGGTACAACGGCACGATCAAGCCGTCCAAGTTCAACGAGGACGTCCTCAACGATTTTGAAGAGAGCAACATCGCGATGATCGAGCGCTACGAAAGCGCGGTCGGCTGATCGTTCGTGCACAGGATTACAGAAGAAAGGACCGGGCAATTCTGCGATGAATAAGACAAAGAAACTGCTGCTTTTCATACTGGCCGTCGTCACTGTGTGTTCCCTGTCCGCCGTGATTCCGGCTTCGGAAGTGTCCGCGGCTTCGAAACCGAAGAAGATCGCCTGCTCCATGAAGCCTTCCATGAACGGCATCACGGTCAAATGGAAGAAGCAGACGGTGTCCTATTACCTGATCTATAAAAAAGAGTTCAAGGTAAAGTCGTACTATGCGATCAATCCGGCTCCGTTTTCCTCCTATCGGAAAGTGAAGAAAGTCTCCGGAAATAAAAGCTCCTGGACCGACCGCAATGTCCGGCAAAATCATTATTACGACTACGTCGTCAGGGGGTATAAGAAAACAAACGGCAAAGCCCGACTGGTTTGCAGTTCCTATGTGAAGGGATCCACCTCCTACCAGTGCGCCGGGCTGCAGACGCCGGAGCTGATCGACGGCGGCAGCGGCGAGAACTTCGCAAACAGCAAAAACAAGCTGTATCTCTACGTACAGTGCCCCGACGGCGTGATGCCGTCCGGTGTCGAGGTCTTCCGCAAGGCCAAAGGCGGGTCCGGATACAAACTCGTTAAGGCAAAAAAGGCCGAGAGGGGCAGATTCGAAGGCGGAAAAACCTATGTCGACGCCTCGGTTCAGCCTGGCGCGGCCTATACTTATAAGGTCAGGACCTATGCAAAGGTAAACGGCAAAAAGAAATATTCCGCTTATTCCAACCGCATCACGCTGTCCGCGCGGAATTTCACCGGACAATACAGCGTGAAAGCCGTGACGCCGGCCGGGAAGACATCGGAATTCGTGATCCGGATGGTCAGCAGCCGGTACAACGGGGATCTCACCATAGAGAGCGGATTCGGTTACGACGGCCCGGTCTATACGGCCAGGGCCGGGAAAAAAGACTACGGCAGCAAACCGGTCTCGCTCGAATCATGGAGCAAAGACAACCGTACCTGGCAGGCTGTTCCAAAGAGCGGGATTACGATCGCCGCAGGGGAAACCGTCTATCTGAAGTTCCGTTTTGTCTCCGGAAGCAGTTATTTCGGCGCGGGGTCGGGAAATGACTCGACAATCGGATTTCGGTATGACAAGGCTTCCTATGTCGGGAGCGCAGCTTTCGGCACAACAGATCTGACGATCGATCTGAAGGAAGGAAAAGCCACTGCCTTTCCTGATTATGATAACTGAGCCGCTTACAGCGTTTCCCAACCGCTGCGCAGCCTCGCCTCAAGCTCCGGAATCGTTTTGAGGCCGGTCAGCGCGTCATAAGCCGTCACGCAGCACGCGCCTTCCGCGGCCGCCAGAGAAACGCATGCTTCAGGCGCTTTCCCCTTAAGGACGGCGGTCAGGAACGCCGCGATGCTGGTGTCTCCGGCCCCTGTGCCGGACAGCACCCGGTCCGGCCGATAGCACGCCTGCTTGCCTTCTTTTCCGCTCCACACGTCGGCATCGAGAGCAAACCGTGCTCCCGCATTGCCTTCCTCTATACGGGCCTTTGCCGCGGTCCGGTAATACATCCCGGACGTACCGCACTTGATCAGCGCCGCACGGCAGCCCATCTCGAGCACTCTCCCTGCAAGGGGAGCTGCCTCTTTCTCAAGATCCAGCCCCTCTGCCATATCGCCGCCTCCGGCAAGCAGCCGCTCATATCGCGGCCGGTCAAGCATGAAGCAAAGCTCCTCGAAACTCGGCACAAAAAAGTCGACATATGGCAGCACGCGGCCAAGGATCTCTTCCCAGTCGGCATGCCCCGCGTCCGAATCCGGATCCACGGACGACAGATCCAGACTGGTCAGAAGTCCGTGCGCCTTCACGCGGCGGAACATCGCAGCGAGCTCTGCCCCGCCGTTTTCATACATCCTCTTCATCACGGTCGGGTATCCGAAATGAAACAGCTCGGCCTCCTCGAGCGCGCTCTCCGGAATATCCTCTCCCGAAAACGTATCGTTTGCGCCCGGGTTATGAAGAAACAACCGGTCAATGCCGGGCACGTTCAGCACAACCGAGTACGACGTAGAAACGCACGGATCCACGATGAGTCCCCCGGCACCTTCCCTTTCCAGAATACTCACGATCAGGGAGCCAAAGGCGTCCTCGCCGATCTTGCCAAGCAGGATGACGTCATTTCCAAGACGTTTCAGTGCGAGTCCCGTATTGGCAACACTGCCGCCGGTATGGACGTCCGCCGCCTCGGTCTGAATCAGTTTTCCGGGCATCAGCACCTCGGCAATCTCTCCATAGGTACGGCCTCCCGGGAATACCGGCGTGATATCAAGGCAGATATGCCCTGCTGCGATGATCTTTCCCATAAAATCTGTCCCTCCGTGATGAGTCTGCTTCCTGGCATTTCCGCTCTTTATTATATCGTTTCAGGAAGAACCTGTCATGCCCGATCGAACCCGAATGGGGCCTGAATTGAAATCCGGGATTGTATTGACGTCCGGCCGCTTCAGAATGTATCATTATAGTTCCGGGGTTTCTCCTGCACATTCCTCTCATGACTGAAGTCACGAGAATCCTGTGTCAAAGATTGATCTTCGGGACGACGAAGCAGAGTGCATCCCGGGACAAGGAGGTTTTCCATGCGCATTGTCAACCTCGCCGAAAACACCGCCGGTGATTCGGGATGCGGTGCCGAACACGGGCTCAGCTTCTATATTGAAACCGGCACGCACAAAGTCCTGATGGACACGGGCGCGTCCGCGCTTTTTCTTGAAAATGCCGAAAAACTCGGCATAGACCTCTCAAAGGTGGATACGGTCGTCATCAGCCACGGGCATTACGACCACGGAGGCGGCATTTCCGCATTTTCCGCGATCAATCCGAAGGCGGTCATATATCTGCAGGAAGGCGCATTTGACGCGTTCTACTCGCAGCACGATCCGGACGAAGAGCCGCACTATATCGGTCTTGAACAGGGCCTCCGGGATCTTCCGCAGTTGAAACGGATCCGTGGAAGCTTCCGCATCGACGACACGCTCGAGCTCTTTTCGGACATCGGCTCCTCCAGGCCGTCTCCCGAGGGCAACCGCGATCTGAAGCGGCGCACGTCCTCAGGCGATGTCGAGGACGATTTCCGTCACGAGCAGTGCCTCGTCGTCACGGACAGCGGCCGGCACATCCTGTTCTCGGGCTGCGCCCATCACGGGATCCTGAATATACTGGAGCGCTATCGTGAACTGTACGGCCGCGATCCCGACGCCGTCATCAGCGGCTTCCACATGATGAAGCACGGCGCGTATACGGAAGAAGAAACGCAGCAGATCATCGACACGGCCCTTGCCCTCAGGAAGTGCAGGACGGTTTTTTACACCGGCCACTGCACCGGGCTTCCCGCATATGAGGCCATGCACCGGATCATGGGCAGTCAGCTGCGCTATGTACACAGCGGCGACGTCATCCCGGATGATGCGCTCGTTTATGCGCCGTCTGCAGCAGACGCCAACGCAGAAAAACGCTGTTTTACGGCACCGGGGCACACACAGTCACGCAGTCCGAAAGGGAGGAGTTCCTATATGAAATGGCATCGCTTTTTCGCCTGGTCCGCTGTATTTTGCTTCATCATGACCATGATCACAGGATATAAAAGAAAGTAGGCAGATTCATGATATACGACAACATTTTAAGCGCACTCGGCCACACCCCCGTCATCCGTCTGAACCGCATGGTAAAGCCCGGCTCGGCAGAAGTCCTGGTCAAGTTTGAAGGACTCAATGTAGGCGGCTCGATCAAGACCCGCACCGCTTACAACATGATCCGCGACGCCGAAAAAGCCGGCCGGATCAACAAGGACACCATCATCGTGGAGCCGACCAGCGGCAACCAGGGCATCGGGCTTGCCCTCGTCGGCGCCGTGCGCGGTTACAGGACGATCATCATCATGCCCGATTCCGTCAGTGAGGAGCGCAGAAAGCTCGTCAACCATTACGGCGCCGAGGTGATCCTCGTCCATGATGACGGCGACATCGGCAAATGCATCGCGGAATGTCTGAACATGGCGCTCCGCATGGAGAAGGAAGATCCGCACGTCTTCGTTCCCCAGCAGTTCGCCAATCCCGCAAACACCCAGACGCACAGGAACCATACGGCCCTGGAGCTGATGGAACAGGTGGCGGGGCCGATCCACGGCTTCTGCTCGGGCATCGGCACCGGCGGCACGATCACGGGCATCGGCGAGACGCTCCGCAATCAGTTCCCGGATATCGAGATCTGGGCCGTCGAGCCTGAAAATGCCGCCATTCTCTCAGGCGGCGACATCGGCACCCATATGCAGATGGGCATCGGGGACGGCATCATCCCGCCGATCCTGAACCGGTCGATCTATCAGAACATCTACATCGTCTCCGACGAAGAAGCCATCCGGACCGCGAAAGATCTGGCGCGTCTCGAGGGCATCATGTGCGGCATCTCGAGCGGCACCAACGTCGCCGCAGCGCTTCGTCTGGCGGAGAAACTGGGCGAAGGGAAGACGGTCGTCACGGTCCTGCCCGACACGGCGGAGCGGTATTTCTCCACCGTCCTCTTTGAGTAATCCGCTTCGCTGCATGCGGACTAAAGCAGATGAAGAAACCGGGTTCACGTGGAGAAGAACGCCAGCGTCTTGAAGTCGAGCAGCCCGTCCCCGCGGAAGTACAGGTACAGAGGATGCTGGCCCGGCCGGACCGTGATCGGGATCAGTTCCATCTCCCACTCGCTGTTGTCGACCTGCAGCTCACATTCACCGATGACGTCTTTTCCCGTCTCGTCAAACGCGATCGTCACCTTCCCGAAGAAGGAGCCTCTGAACTCAAGTGCCAGAAGATCCGCGTCCAGGAAGCGGAAATACTTGAACCCGATCTTGCTCCGGTTCCGGATCCCCGTGATGAACACCTGATTCTGCTGCTGCACGACGTGAGGCTTTTCCTTCATCTCCCCGCCCTGGTAATGAATCCGCTCCGGCATCGACCGGTCCGCGATATGGCAGGCGATCGCAGCGGGATAGCTGCCGGATGCGATGAGGCCGCTGCCGTTCAGCCCGCAGCTGGTCACCGCGGCCTGCGGGATGCTGCCGTCCTCCCGGATTTCGATCGGCTCCGCGCAGCCCTGCCTGGAATACTCCGTCCCGTGTGTCTGGCGGTGATAGAAGACATAATAGGCCTCACCGATTTTCTCGATGCTCCCATGCGTATTGCCGAACTGCGTGACCGGCTTCTGCCTGCCGTCAAGCCCGATATCTCCGTTCGAGATGATCGTCCCGCCATAGGAAAACGGCCCCATCGGCGACGGACCGGTCGCATAGCAGAGTTCATGGCTTTTCTCGCTTGAGTAAATAAAATAGTACAAGGCCCCGATCTTCCGCATCGACGAAGCCTCGAAAAATGCATGTCCTTCGAACGGCGTTCCCTTCGCGGCGCTTCTTCCGGGAACCATTTCCTTCAGTTCTCCGATCCCGGTCAGCATATCCGGCATCAGCTCAACCGCAAAAGACCGCGTGAAACCGAAATAGAGCCATACCCGGCCATCCTCCGTGTAGACGCCCGGGTCAAAGAGGTTCATCTTCTGCTCCATTTTGCGGATCCACTCCTCAGGCGTCTCCGGCTGCTTCTCTTCCCGTGCGTCCAGGAAGCCCTTCTGCACATCCGGGTTCTCCGGAAGCTTAACCTCGCCGTAATACTCAAACGGGCCCTGAGGCACGTCGCTGATCGCCACCCCGATCGTATTCAGCCCGTCCGGCGCATAGTAGAGATAATAGCGCCCGTCCGGCCCTTTGATGCAGTCCGGCGCGTACAGCTTATGCTGTCCGTCCTCATTGCCCGGGTGCTGGTTTTTCCGGAAGCTGACGCCTTCAAAACGCCAGTCGCGCAGATTGTCCGTCGGCGCCGACCAGACGACATAGTCCTCTTCGCAGTATTCGGTTCCGCCCGCGCGGTCGTGTGAACCGTACAGGTAGACCCGGTCTCCGAAGACGTGCGGTTCGCCGTCCGGGACGTATTCCGTGAGCGGCAGATAGGGATTGTAGATCTGTTCCATAGGATTTTCCGTTCCTTTCTTTCCTTTATTGCCGTGGATTCTATACTCCCCGGCATTTTATATGACTCACCGCCTCCTGATCTCCCGCGGCGTGCGTCCGTAGATCTCCTTGAACTTCCTCAGGAAATGTTTATAGTTCGTGATTCCGTGCTTCTCGAGCAGCATCATCACCGGCTCGTCGGTCTGCGACAGGTCGTGGTAGAAGTGCGCAATCCTCACCCGGGACAGATGATCCGAGAAGGTCATGCCCAGACTCCGGTGAAACAGCCGGCTGAAATACTCCCTGGAGAGTCCGAACTCATCCGCGATCGAAGCGAGCGGCATCTCCTCGGCGTAATGCTGCTCAATATAATCCAGGATCTGCTGTACGCGCATCTGGTCCGGCGTGAGCTCGACGAGGTCGTTTTCATAGAGAGGCACCGAGAAGAACTGGACGATCCTGTAAAGGATGTCGAGCACGATGGATTCCGTCTTCAGCCTGTATCCGGCCGGCTCGCTGATGTAGAGCGGCACAAGCTGCTTGAACAAGTCGCAGATCTCCAGATAAGGTTCCAGAAGCTCGTGCGTCAGATCTTCCCGGCTGCAGCGGTACTCGGTGCCGATCTGCCCCTTCTTCCAGTTGTGCTCCGTCCTGGATGCGAGAAACGCCCTGTCCACTTTGACGCTCACCTGCATGAAGTTCTCCTGACAGAGCAGCTCGTAGATGCGGTTGGAATCAATGACGATGAATTCACCCTGTACGAGCTTAAGCTTTGACCCGTCCAGGATGATGTCCGCATTTCCGTTCAGCAGATAGATGATTTCGAGCGCGCTCTGCCAGTGCGCGGCGTGATACTGTCCGTCATCCGTCAGGTAGTCGACCTTGATCATCGAATCCTGTGCTTCGTAATGCCTTTCCATACGGCTGTTCCCGGTCATGAACGGTTCACCTCCTGACAGTTCCGCGCCGAATCAATAATGTCTATGTTTTATTTCTTTAAAGATCAGGAATTGTTTGAAATCAGATAAGGACATTCTAACATTCATCGCCTGTATATGTCAACATTGCCCTAATACGGGTCAACGAAAGATCTCAAAATTCCATAAGCCGCGGACTATAATAGGCGTCGTAAGGGGTCAGGAAACAAAGAAGTAAAGCATGATTCGTTCCCGGCCGCACGGCCGTGCGGAGCGGATCCGATCAAGGAGGTAATTCAGAATGAAAATATATAATATCAAGAATGTAAACACTTTTTTCGACGTGATTGACCAGTGCAAAGGCGACGTGCTCCTGCTCACAAAGGACGGCGACGAACTGAATCTGAAATCCAAACTGAGCCAGTATGTATCCCTTACACAGTTCTTCGGCGCAGGCACGATCCCTGAACTCGAAATCAAGGCAAAGGAACCGAAAGACCTCATCCGGCTCACCAACTACCTGATCAGCGCGTAAGATCTTCCCGATGTACGGATGTTATCCCGCTTACACAAAGCCGGGTCCATCCTGCACTGCATACCTGCA
>CACXFK010000229.1 GCA_902766945.1 uncultured Lachnospiraceae bacterium
CGCTTCCGGGCGGCGTCCCGAAGTCGTGCGCGGCTGGCACAATATCGGCGTGCGCGGGGACAATTTTGAGATGCTGTTCTCCCTGACGTTCGGAGGCCCGATCTCCTACAAATACAAAGGGCGGGAGATGATCAAACGGATGCCTCTGCCGAATTTCTGGCGCAGCATGACCGACAATGACCGGGCGAACCACCTTCCGTTCCGGGCCGCGGCCTGGAAGAGCGCCGGCACGTATGCGGATTACCGGTATCCGGATCCCGCGTGGGCGGACCATCTGGACATGAAAGAGACGAAGGACAGCGTGATCCTGACCTTTTCCTATGGGCTTCCGGTAAAACCGGAGCTCTCCTGCCGGATCCGCTATGAGGTATTTGGCGACGGGGAAGTCCGCGTCACTCAGACGCTGCCGCCGTCCGGCGATGTGGGAGAGCTGCCTGAATTCAGCACGATGTTCGTCATGGATGCGGACTATAACGAGGTCGAATGGTACGGTCTCGGGCCGGATGAAACCTACGCCGACCGCTGCCACGCGAAACTCGGACTGTACCGGAACAAAGCCGCGGACAATCTCGCGCAGTACCTGGTTCCTCAGGAATGCGGGAACAAGGTGGGCGTCCGGTTTATGAAGGTGACGGATGAGTCCGGGCACGGCCTCATGTTCACGGCCATCGGCGGTGCGGAAGGTCTTGCGTATGCCTCGGACGACTTTGAGGCCGCCTCGCGCGGACTTCATGTCTCCGTGCTTCCCTACACGCCCGACGAACTGGACGCAGCCCTGCATGCGAACGAACTGCCGCCGGTCCATCAGACGATCGTCCGGATCGGGATCCAGATGGGCGTCGGGGGCGATGATACGTGGGGAGCGCCGGTTCATCCGGAGTATCTGATTCAAAATGCAAAGGAGCTTTCGATCTGCTACAGCTTCAGGGGGATCTGACGGAGCATGAAGTTTTTTCATTTGGCGGATCTTCACTTCGGGAAGATGCTGCACCAAATTCCGCTGATCAAGGAGGACCAGCCGTTTTTCGTCGAGGCGTTTTTGGATGCGGTTGACCGGTACAAGCCGGATGCCGTCGTCATGTCGGGAGACATCTATGACCGGCGCGTGCCGCCTCCGGAGGCCATCCGGCTCTTCGACCGCCTGCTGACCGGGCTTGCGGAGCGGGACGTGTATGTCTTCATCATTCCGGGCAATCACGACTCCGCGGTCCGGCTCTCGCACGTGAGCGGGCTGCTCTCTTCCCATAAGATCTATATAGCCGGAGAGCTGACCCGGAAGCTGACCCGCGTGGCCCTTCCGGACGGAGACCGGACCGTCGTGTTCACCCTGATGCCGTATCTCTTTCCGGCTGCGGTTTCGGAGGTTCTCGGCCGGGATGACCTTTCGACCTACGACGCGTCGGCAAGAGCGGTGATCGAAGCGCAGGAGATTGATCCGGATGCGGTCAACATCCTCGCCGCCCACCAAAATGTGCTCGCAGGCGGCGTGCCCCCGGAGCACAGCGGGTCCGAGACGATCATCGGCGGGCTGGGCGAAATCGACGTCTCGGCATTTGACGCGTTTGACTACGTCGCGCTTGGCCACATCCATAATGCCCAGAAAGTGGGCCGGGACACCGTCCGCTATGCGGGCTGCCCGCTTTATTACGACTTTTCCGAAATCAACCGGAAGAAGGATCTGACGCTCGTGACTGTCCGCGGGAAGGGCGATATACGGATCGAGTCCGTGCCGGTTCCCCTGCGTCATACGCTGCGCCGGGAATCGGGCACGCTTGAGGAACTGCTTGATGCGGGCCGGAAGCTGGCCGGAAAAGACGCCTGTTATATCGAGTGCATTCTCCGGGACCGGCACGTCCCGCCCCATGCTCTGGAGCAGCTGAGGGACGTCTACGGGGATGCACTGATCCATGTGAAGCGCGAAGTGCCGGAACCGGAGTTCTCCGAGGACGAAAACGCGCGCGGGGAAGGTCAGGAAGAACTGTCGCTCGAAGCGCTGTTCAACCGGTTCTACCTTGAGAGGAATCAGGAGCTCCCGGACGGATGCCAGGAAGCGGCCGTCCGGAAAATCCTTGAAATCCTGGACCGGCACGGATCGGACTATATCCTGGATCCGAGGGCGGTTCCCGAGGAGGAATCCGGCGAGATTCTCTCCGAAGTACTGTCTTTTGCGCACCTGAATGCTCACGACTGAAAAGGAGGAAGGATGCGGCCCCACAAACTGGTGATGAAGGCCTTCGGCCCTTTTGCAAATGAGACGGCGGTGGACTTTGACGCCATGGGCAGCGGCATTTACCTGATCTCGGGTGATACGGGCTCAGGCAAGACGACGATCTTCGACGCCCTTATCTATGCGCTTTACGGAACAGCGAGCGGAGGCGGCCGGAGCCGCCTCTCTACCGAAGCCTTTCAGAGCGATTATGCGAGATCCGGCGAGAGACGGGAAGAGATGCGCGTCAGCCTGACTTTTTCAAATGCCGGCCATACCTATGAAGTGACGCGGCGCATGTACTGGGGAAAGAAGGGCGAAGCGCAGAAGGCCGTCAAGGAATCCGTGCTGTCCGAAAACGGCCGCATGATCGCCGCGGCAAAAGGCCGGGAGGACCGGGACGAGGTGACCGCAAAGATCACGGAGATCCTGGGACTGAACGCGGATCAGTTCCGGCGGATCATGATGCTGGCCCAGGGAGAATTCCAGAGATTCCTTACGGCCGGAAGCGACGAGCGGGGCGAGATCCTCGGACGGCTCTATGACAACCGGCGGTATGAGGATTTTCAGTGCCGGCTGAAGGCAGCTGCAGCGCTCGCTGAAAAAAAGGATGCCGCGATCAGCGAAAAGATCCGGGCGCAGACCGGTTTCTTTGCCCTGCCTGACGATGCGTCGGAGGAAGAAAAAGAGGCGCTTGCGCCGGAGCATCCGGATCTGCCGGACGTGATGGAAGCGATGCTGGGCCGCATGCGCACGAAACGGGACGGCTATGCGGAAGAGATTCAACATAAGGCGGAGCGGCTCACGCATCTGAATGCTCAGAAAACGCTGGGTGAAGCCAATAATCGTCTGCTGGATGATCTGGAAGCGGCGGAAAAGCGGCTTAAGCTCCTTGAGGAGCAGAAAGAGGAGATGGACGGCCTGTCCCGGAACATCTCCGAAGCGGAATCTGCAGGGAAGATTCTTCCGCTTCATAAAGCGTTCAAAGAGGCCAAAAAAGGAAAAGAGATCTCCGGAAAGCGGATCTCCGATCTGGGCAAGCAGCGGGAAGCGCTTGCCGCGCAGGCCGCAAGAGCGGAAGAGGCGGCGGAAAGCGCGGAGAAGACACTTGCGCCGCGCGTCGCGGAAATGAACGGAAAAGCGGCGGCGATGCGGAGCAGGCTGCATTTTTATGATGAGTACCGGGCGGCGATGGATGCGTACGGCGAGAAAGCCGGACAGCTTCAGGCCGCCGAAACGGACGCCGAAGAAAAGAGAAAGACGGCCGCGGATCTGAAAGAGGAGCGCGCGCATCTTGCGGAGACGCTTACGAAGCTGGAAACGGCAGGGGAAGCCGCCGTCCTGGAGGCTGTCCGGCGTGAAGAGACGCTTAAGGAGCGGAAAAAGGCGCTCAGGGAGATCGCCGATGCGGCCGCATCCTTGCGGACGCTGATGCTTGGCCGGGAGAAGGCCGCACAGAGGCTTCTGGAGGCACAGAACGCGTCCGTCCGGGCGGAGGAGACGCACCTGCGGCTGAATAAAGCCTTTTTATCGGGACAGGCGGGCATCCTGGCGTCCGGGATGCGGGAGGAACTTCTCACCTCCGACACGGTTGTCTGTCCGGTCTGCGGATCGGTTCACACCGCGGAGGAGAGCGCATCCTTTGCGAAAGCCGCGGAACACGTCCCCTCGAGGGAGGATGTGGATCAGGCTTTGACGCGTTGGACGGAAGAGAAGCGTGCGGAAGCCGCGGCGGAAAAAGCGTTTCATGAGGCGGACTCGGGTGTGCGGACCGCACAGGAAGTGCTCCGGATCGCGGCGGAGAAAGAGTTTGGAACGGTAAGACCGGAGAACATCCTGAAAGACGGCCTGCTCCTTGAGGAAAAAACCGCCGAATGCGAAGCCGCCCTGAAAGAGGCGGAAGATGCAAGGCGGAGCGCGGAGCTTGAAAAGGCGGAAAAGGATAAAGCGCTCGCGGCTTTGGAGCGGAACCGGTCCGCATCCGACGAAGCGGAGACGGCACGCCTTTCGGCGCTTGAAATCCTGCAGCAGAAAAAGGCGGAGGCGGAGACCGCGAAAGCCGGCGCGCTTGGCTGGAAGAAGCAGCTTGAGGGACACCCGGAAACAAAGGAGGAAGCTCTCCGCCAGATCCTCTCGTATGAAGAGGAAGCCGCGCAGCTGCAGGGCCGCATCGACAAAGCCCGGACGGCACTCGAGGAGTGCAGACAGCAGCAGGCGGACAAAGCGGGCACTCTGTCCGAAGCGGTCCTTGAGGATCAGCGCCGGGAGCAGACGCTTCGCGAGGCGGAGCAGGCGTTTCGGGACGGTCTTGCCGGGCGGCATTTTCAGGATGAAGCGGCCTGGATAAAAGCCATAAGTCCGGATGGGATACTGCCGGATGAGGAAGACCTGTCGGCCCGGATCGCCGCGATGCGGGATACGAGAGATGACTATGAGCGCCGGTGCGCGCAGTCACGGGCCGCGGCCGCGCAGCTCAAGGAGTCGGCTCAGGGCCTTGCAAGATGTGATCTGAAGGCGCTGGAGACCGAAATCGAAACAGCGGCCCGTGAGCTCGAGACACTGCGCGGAGTGGAGCGCTCGCTGCATACCCGGCTCTCAGCCGACGAAGCGGTTTTCAGAAATGTATCGGATCTCCTGAAGGAAAAGAAGCGGAACCGCTTTGTGCTTGAGGAGCTCCGGCCTCTTTCCGATACGGCCAACGGGCACTACGCATTCAGCCGGTATGTGCTGGGCGGATTTTTCCGCCGGATCGTGGATGCCGCCAATGTGCATCTTCAGACGCTGACCGACGGGGAGTACTGCCTGCTTCCCGTTGAGACGGGTGACGGCAGGCGGACGCTCGGACTCGGACTGAAAGTGGAAAACATGATGACCGGGACGGTGCGGGACACCGAGACGCTGTCCGGCGGACAGTCCTTCGAGGCCTCACTGTCCCTCGCTCTCGGCCTGTCGGACATCGTGCAGATGGAGAGCACGGGAAGCGTCCGGATCGACAGCATGTTCATCGATGAAGGGTTCGGATCGCTCGACGGCGCGCATCTGGACAAGGCAGTCGAAGTCCTGCATAATCTGTCGGACGGCCGGCGCCAGATCGGGATCATCTCGCATGTGTCGAGGCTGGATGAGTGCCTGACGAAGAAGATTCGCGTTGTGGCCGGGGAGAGGGGGAGCTCCGTGCGAATAGAAGTATAAAATGCGGCCGGCGCCTCACGGGCTGCGGAGCGCCGGTCGGGTGAACCCCTCTCTGAACGAATCGACAGCGGTCGCTAAACGAAGATCCGTTTTACTCGAAAGAGCCCTGAGAGAGGAGAGGGGTTCACCCGTAAGGCACATTGGCCGGAAACAAACGTGTTGACGCCCTTTCAGCCGCATGTCCTCTCTTCCCTCAGGGCTCTTTCGTTGTCGGTTGAAGCTTCTCCATACCGTTCGATTCACTCAGAGAGGACATGCGCCTGACGGGCTGCGTCCGGGCAACGGCGTATTGGCCGGAAACGAACGTGTTGACGCCCTTTCAGCCGCATGTCCTCTCTTCCCTCAGGGCTCTTTCGTCGTCAGTTGGAGCTTCTCCATACCGTTCGATTCACTCAGAGAGGACATGCGCCTGACGGGCTGCGCAGCGCCGTTATTCTGTAGCAAGCCGTTTGACGTGGTCCATCGCCTTCCGGACTGCCGGAATCAAAAGGATCACAATCGTGAGGATGGCCTCCGCGCCCAGATACGCGCCGTTATAGCTGACGGAATAAACAAGCGGTGACATGTTTTCCGGGGCGTACTGGCCGAAGAAGATCACGCCGGAAAGGACGGCAAAAACAAACCGGCCTAATACGGCGGCAATGAACCCGAGGATGAGACCGTTCTTTTTCCCCGAGAAGAAGCCGGAGAGCCCGAGCGCGCCGAACGCGAAAATGTAGTCCACAAGCACCTGAGGGAGTGACAAAATGTACGGATCCAGAATAAACTGAAGAAGTCCGTATGCGATACCGGCCATCAGACCGACCGTGGAACCGTACCAATATCCGATCAGGACGACGAACAGCATGGAGCAGAGCGTGATGGATCCGCCCATCGGCATTTCCAGCACTTTGATCATGGACGTTACGACCGCAAGTCCAAGTGCCGCAGCGGAAAAAACGAGCGGTTTTGCTCCGATCTTCTTTCCGTTTCCAACGATGGCGGAAATCAGTACAAGAACTGCGAAGATTAAAATGGCGATGAGAACATAGCCTGGAGTCGTGAGGGAATAGCTTTCCCCGTCAAAAGATAAAAACAGATTGGACATATGTGTCTGCCTCCTTCCGCCGGTATTACCCGGATCAAGTGATTAAGGGTCACGCTTGCGCGTTCTCAGCCTTTCGGCGCCCCTGCAACGCTCATAACTATACAGCGGAGGGGGATGGCGTGTCAAGACAGGTTGAGGTGACCCTATGCAAATCGAGCATATTGCAAGGCAATCAGATCGAGATCACGGTCTGATCTCAAACTTCGCCGCGCGGATTCTCGTGATTTCAGTCTTGGGAGGAGTGCCTGCAAACAAATCTAAGTAGTCATGAGACCATGCCTGTGATGAAGGTTGAAGGCGCTGAAGGATGTGACGAAGCAGCGCAGGCCGGGGGATCTCCTCTCTGAACGAATCGACAACGGCCGCTAAACG
>CACXFK010000230.1 GCA_902766945.1 uncultured Lachnospiraceae bacterium
CTTGGCGGAGGATTATTCTGAAATGGATTATTTCAGCGGACATTTAAGTGAACTGATCGAGCAGCTCCAAATCCTGCCCGGAATCGGCTCGAAGTCCGCGCAGCGTCTGGCGTTTCATATCATCAGCATGCCCGAGGAGAAGGTGGAGCGGCTCTCGAAGACGCTTATAGAGGCGAGGAAAAAGATCCGCTACTGCTCGGAGTGCTGGACGCTGACCGACGCGGAAAAGTGTCCGATCTGCTCTTCGGAGTCGCGAGACCACAGCACGATCATGGTGGTGGAGACGCCGAGAGATCTGGCGGCCTACGAAAAAACCGGAAAGTATTCCGGTGTGTATCATGTGCTCCACGGCGCCATTTCCCCGATGCTCGGGATCGGGCCCGACGACATCCGGCTGAAAGAGCTGATGCGCCGGCTGGAGGGAGACGTCAAGGAAGTGATCATCGCGACCAATTCGACGCTTGAAGGCGAGACGACCGCGATGTATATCAGCAAGCTGATCAAGCCGACGGGGATCCGGATGACAAGGATCGCGAGCGGCGTTCCGGTCGGAGGAGACCTCGAAAATATTGATGAGGTCACGCTGCTTCGCGCACTGGAAGGCAGAACGGAACTCTGACGATAAGTACCATGCAGGAAGTACGGTTGATAGAAAAAATCAGGGAAAAAACCAGCAGCAGGCAGTTTCGGTATGCGGCTACGGCTCTTGTCGTAGTCCTTGCTGCTGTGGGCGCCTTTTTCGTGAAGCAGGCTGCGGACCATCACACCTATTCGTCTTATGTGATCGAGAGGGCGGAAGAGAAGTCGGACAGCGTCTCAAGATACGCCTATGTGAACGGCTGTGTGCTGCGCTACTCAACGGACGGGGCGGCGCTCCTGAAGAAAGACCTGACCGCGGCCTGGAATGTAACCTATTCGATGCTTGACCCGCGGATTGATGTCTGCGGGGATCACATCCTGCTCTATGACCGGCTGGGAACGGATTTCTACATTTTCAATGCGAAGGAACAGATCTCCTCTTTCACGGCGGCCAATCCGATCCTCGAAGCGAGGATTTCGGGTAAGGATACGGTGGCGGCGCTGCTCAAAAGCGGCGAACGCGTCGGATTCAGTTATTACGCAAGCGACGGGCAGCTGATCGCGTCGGGCGAGTCCGGCATGGAGGATCCCGGTTACCCGATCGCGCTCGCGGTTTCGGATGACGGCATCAGCGTGGCGGTGTCCTATCTGACGGCAGCGGACGGGCAGACCGGTTCTCTCATCAGATTTTACCGGTTTGATTCGGCCGGCTCGGCCAGCGAAAACAATATGACCGGAGAAGACCGGTATCAGGGAATCTTTGCCCCGGACGTCCAGTATCTGAACGGAAGCGAGTGCGTTGTCTTCAGGGACAACGGCTTTACCGTATATAAAGGGAGGCGGTCGCCGGAAGTATCCAAGTCGGTGGATTTTGACGAGGAGATTGTCAGCACATTCCACGACGGCCATCACATGGGCTTCCTGTTCCGGAGCGAGGACAAAGGGCATCAGTTCGAAATGCGGATCTATACGACGAACGGAAACCTCGTTTCGACGTCCTACGTGGACAGGACCTATGAGCGGGTACATGTGTGCGGCGACGAAGTGGTCTTCAGCAGCAATTCGGATTTCAGTATATATAGCATGAACGGATTCTGCCGTTTCAGCGGAAAGGTACAGGGTGGCAGCGTATCGGACGTCCTGAGGATCGGCAGCGACCGGTTCCTTGCCATGACCGACTTCAATATGGAGGTGATCCGTCTAAAGTGAGCGGGTATTTGAACATCCTGACATTGATCGTGTGCGGCTATCTGCTGATCGCAGCCATCAGAGGCTGCGTGCGGGGCTGCCTCAGAACGGTTCTGTCCATGGTCTTTCTTCTGGTGGTGATCGTGCTGACACTCCTTCTGACGCCATTTGTCAGCAAGGTTGTGGCAGGAAGCCACTATGTACAGACGTTCTTCTCGGAAAAGAGCGAACAGTTCCTGAGCGTCTATATGAACGGGAACGGCAGCGTGGATCTGTCCACCCTCAGCATCGCGGGCCAGAGCATACGTGAGTCGCCGTTCAGAGCGGCCGCCGCGATTCTCAGCATCCTTCTGAGCGCGGCAGGCGTGGAATCTGTCGTCGCGGAGAAACTGGTCAGCTTTATGATCGGCGTGACCGCGACTGTGCTGACTTTCTTTCTCGTCTTCTTTATTCTCGGTATTCTGCGCTTCGTATTTGGAAGATCCGTCAGGAAGAGACGGGGCGTCAGCGCGCTCGACCATGCGCTTGGTCTGCCGATCGGTCTGGCCAGAGGACTGGTCGTCGTGTGGATCTTCCTCGGCGTGGTCAATCTGCTGGCCTTTATGCCGCAGCTTTCCTGGGTGGCGCGGCAGATCACCGCGAGCCCGATTCTATCGTGGCTGAACGGGCACAACCTGATCGTAAGGGGACTGACAGCCGTGATCGCCGGGATGCTCCGGTAATGGAAAATTGTTTTCCAAAAAAACATAAAAGTTTTTGTTGACACATGAAAGTTGTTTTGGTATATTAAATAAGCTGTCTCACACGAGAGACAACAACACAACAGAACAGCACATTGATAACTGAACAGTGAAACACACATACAAAACCTGAAAACCTTTGAAAAAA
>CACXFK010000231.1 GCA_902766945.1 uncultured Lachnospiraceae bacterium
GACGAGGCTTATGACGAGGCTTATGACGAGGACGGGGACGACATCTTCCAGCTGTTCGACGATGAGTCGGAAGAGTGAAAGAAAGGCTGGGACAGCGTCATATGGCAGTTGATTACCGGACATATGAAAAGAGGGGGACATCGGAAATCGTCGAGAAAAAATCGCGGTTTCTCGGTGATGCCGTGCGCGTAAAGACGCTCGAAGAAGCGGAAGCGTATATTGCGCAGGTGCGGAAGGAGCACTATGACGCAAGACATCACTGCTTTGCCTATGTGACAGGGGAGCCGGGAACGCCGGACGAGATCGTGCGGTCCAGTGACGACGGAGAGCCGTCCGGAACGGCCGGGAAGCCGATGCTCGAGATCCTGACAGGCCGCGGTCTGCATCAGTGCCTGATCGTCGTCACGCGGTATTTCGGAGGGACACTGCTCGGAACCGGCGGACTCGTGCGGGCCTATTCCGCGGCGGCAAAGGAAGCGGTTGAAGACGCCGGCATGATTGCGGTCCGGCAGGGGATGCGGTTCCGGATCCGCTGTACCTATCCGGCTCTCGGGAAGTTTCAGTACCTGTTTCAGAAAGAAGGCTTTTCGATCGAGCATATCGAATACGGAGCGGATGTGGAGCTCTCCGTGGTGACTCCGGCAACCGAATGTGAAAAACTGGTGCGCCTCGTCGCAGAGACGACGGACGGAACGGCACTTTGCGAAAAGACAGGCGCCGTGACATACGAAGAGCAGGTCGGATGACCTGCTCTTCGTATGTGATGGCCGTTTTGCGTGACAGAGTGTCATGCGGTTTTTGCGCTCGCCATGGCGGCCTCCGGAATTATCGTCCGGGAAGCGTCTCGGGCTCGGGATACTCTTCTCCGAACGTGTCAACCGTGACGGACGAAATGCGCTGATCAACGAGCGGCTTATCCCTGAAGTCGCAGTCCGTCTTTGCGATGCGGTCGACGACGTCAAATCCTTCCGTGACCTTCCCGAACGCGGCGTACTGCCCGTCAAGATGCGGGGACGTTTTGTGCATGATGAAAAACTGGCTGCCCGCGGAATCAGGCATCATGGCTCTGGCCATGGAGAGGACGCCCTCTGTGTGCGCCAGATCGTTACGGAATCCGTTTCCGGAGAACTCGCCGCGAATCGAGTAGCCGGGACCGCCCATGCCGGTGCCTGTCGGATCTCCACCCTGGATCATAAAGCCCGGAATAACGCGGTGGAAGATGACGCCGTTATAGAACCCTTTTCGGATCAGCGAGATAAAATTGCGGACGGTATTCGGAGCAATCTCCGGATACAGCTCCGCTTTGATGATGCCGCCGTCTTCCATGGTAAAGGTAACGATGGGGTTTGCCATAGTGAATCTCCTTTCTGAACATCCGTATGATACTATTATAAATCCCGCAGGAAAAAAGTAAAGCCGGCCGAATACAAATCGCCGTTGAATTTAGCACGGTGAAATGGTAAAATGTAAAAATGCAGGACACTTTATAACAGTGTATGAGGAGGTATATTATGAAAATGCAGAAGATGATGGCACTTGTTCTTGCGGGCACGATGACTCTTGCAATGAGTTCTTCTTTTGTTATGGCGGCCGGCGAGACGGAAGCAGTCAAGGCAGCGGGCAAAGTCGTGATGACAACCAATGCCGAGTTTGAACCGTTCGAATACAAAGACGGCGACGAGATCGTCGGCATCGACAGAGAGATCGCGGATAAGATCGCCGAGAAGCTCGGCGTTGAACTTGAGATCTCGGATATTGCGTTCTCTTCCCTGATCCCCAGCCTGAATGCCGGGAAAGCGGACTTTATCGCGGCCGGCATGACCGCGACGGACGAGCGCAGAAAAAATGTCGATTTCTCCAAGGATTATTTCAACGCGTCTCAGACCATCATCGTCCGCACGGACAGTGACATCAAGGGCCGCGAAGATCTGAACGGCAAGGTTGTCGGAGTCCAGGAAGGCACGACGGGCGACGTCTACTGCACCAATGAAGACGGATCCAGCGATATCGCGGTCAAGGAAGTGCGCCGTTTCTCCAAGGGGATGGACGCTGTTTCCGACCTGCTTTCCGGACGTCTCGACGCCGTCGTCATCGACGATTTCCCGGCACAGAAGCTTGTTGAGAAGAACCCGGACAAGATCATGACGCTTGAAGAGGCTATGACAGAGGAAACGTACGCGATTGCGGTCCCGCTCGGCAGTGATCTGGTCGATGTGATCAACGAAGTCATCGATGAGCTCAACGAGAGCGGTGAGATGGACCAGATCGTCAGCAAGTATATTTCCGTCAGTGAGGACGATGCGTCCGCAGATTCCGCGGCATAAACAGAACCCGGGCGGACACTGGTCCGCCTGAACGCTTTTTCAGCGGAATCCGGAACGAAAGGAAGATCATATGAACGAGCGAACGCTCATGTCACGTCTGTACGATGACTTTATATATCAGAACCGGTATCTGTACCTGGTCAAAGGACTGGGCAATACGGTCGTGATCACGGTATTTGCCCTTCTCATCGGTGTTCTGATCGGCGTTTTTATCGCGCTGGTGCGCGTCAACTATCAGCAGAGCAAAAAGAAAGGGCTTCTTCTTAGACTTGCCAATCTGGCCTGCGGCCTGTATCTCACGGTGATCCGCGGTACTCCGATGGTCGTCCAGCTGATGATTATGTACTTCGTCATCTGGGCAAGCGGTGCTCCGATCATGATCGCCATACTCTCCTTCGGACTGAATTCCGGCGCCTATGTGGCGGAAGTGATCCGAAGCGGGATCCAGTCCGTGGACAGGGGACAGACCGAAGCGGGCCGGTCTCTTGGCCTGAGCGCAGGCAGAACGATGAGGGTGATCATCCTGCCGCAGGCATTTAAAAATGTAGCCCCGGCCATTTTTAACGAGTTCATCGTACTCCTTAAGGAGACGTCCGTCGCGGGCTATGTAGGCATCCAGGATCTGACGAAGGGCGGCGACATCATTCGTTCCATTACGTATGACGCCTTCCCGCCCCTGATTGCGGTGGCCATCGTGTATCTGGTGATCGTCATCTGTCTTACCCAGGTTCTGCACGTGATCGAAGGGAGGCTGGCGAAGAGTGATCTCCGTTAAAAATCTGTACAAGACGTTCCACAATCTTTCCGGTCCGGTGGAAGTGCTGAAAGGCATAAACTGTGAGATCAGGAAAGGCGAGAAGGTGGTCATCGTCGGACCGTCCGGTTCAGGCAAGAGCACGTTCCTCCGCTGTATGAATCTTCTGGAAGAACCGACATCCGGAGAGATTTACTTTGAGGGTAAACTGATTAACGCGCCGGATGTGGATATCGATAAGGTGAGGGCCCAGATGGGGATGGTCTTCCAGCATTTCAATCTGTTCCCCCATCTGACCGTCAGGCGAAACATCACACTGGCGCCGGTGCTTCTTAAGCTCCAGTCAAAAGAAGAGGCGGACGAGAACGCGATGCGGCTTCTGAAGCGCATCGGCCTGGATGACAAATCGGAATCCTATCCGAATCAGCTCTCCGGCGGGCAGAAGCAGAGAATCGCCATCATCCGGTCTCTGGCGATGAATCCGAAGATGATGCTCTTTGACGAACCGACGTCAGCCCTTGACCCTGAAATGGTCGGTGAGGTTCTGAGTGTTATGAAAGAACTGGCCGCAGAGGGCATGACGATGGCGGTCGTGACGCATGAAATGAATTTCGCGAAAGAAGTGGCAAACCGTGTCCTGTTCATCGACGATGGCCAGATCCTCGAAGAAAACGAGCCGGACGCATTTTTCTCCAATCCGCAGCATCCGAGGACAAAGGATTTCCTCTCCAAAATCCTCAGCTGAAAATACATAGTGGCTAAGGGAGGCACAAGATGAGCAACAATCTGCACAATGCATCGGTAGACAGTCTTTTCGACGCGATCCTGGCGCTTGAGAATCGCGAAGAGTGCTATGCCTTTTTCATGGATGTCTGTACTATGAATGAGATTGCGTCGCTCTCGCAGCGCTACGAAGTGGCGGGCATGCTGCGGGATAAGAAAACCTATCTGGATATCTCGGAGAAAACGGGAGCATCCACCGCGACGATCAGCAGGGTCAACCGTTCACTCAATTACGGAAATGACGGGTACGAGATCGTGTGGAAAAAACTGGGGAAGATCTGACGCATCGAACGCATCAGGAAAGCGGAGCAGGAAGCTGCTCCGCTTTTTCGTCAATTACCCGCTCTTTGCGCGGCCAAAGCACGTCGTTTAAGACTCCTCACTGTTCCCCGTCATCCGATCCATCTCGTCGACAACGGCTTCAATCAGTTTCTTTTTCACATAAACGTCGAAGCTGAGCAGGCAGACAAATGCGAAAACCGGCAGATAGGCTTCCTCGTCGCTTGCATCCGGAAACGTACTGGCCGCTGTTTTCCATCTTCTCATCAGATCCTTCGTCATATAGCCGGTCTGACCTTTCACCATCTCGACGACCGATTCGTACAGATCCAGCATGGAACGCCCGTCGTCCTTCTGGAAGCAGAGTTCCTTGATCGGGCTGAGCAGCGTCTGGATATCGCTGATCTGAAGGAAATCCTTCAGGTAATAAACGTAATTGAGCAGAAGAAGATGATCCTTTGAATATTTCTTTTTATCAGGGGGCGGGATCAGCTTATTCTTCGTATAGTTGTTGATCATGGTTTTGGTGAGGATCTTATCGTCCGGATGCCGTTTGCACGCCCCCAGCTTTGCGTCCATGAAGGTTGTGATCTGATCCATATAGAGCTGGATGTCCGGGACATCGTCAGGGCTGATATAGCTGAAGCGGTTGAATTCGTTCATGACGGCTCTGAGCACATCACGCGTGTTCTCATCCATATCATCAACCTCCATTCCTTTAATATACAGATTTCAATTATCATCATACGGTTTTTGAAACGATAAGACAAGTGGGAAAAGTGACGGTTTTGCGGGCTTGCCCGAACGTATGTTTTTTGATATGATTAAGGGCACGCATAAAACACAGAATAAGGCGGGGCGATATGGAAGAACGTGACATTATGGAGAAACTGAACAGCGAGCAGCAGAAAGCGGTTGCAGCCACGGAGGGACCGGTCCTGATCCTGGCCGGCGCGGGATCAGGCAAAACGCGGGTCCTTGTTCACCGCATCGCATACCTGATTGATGTGCTCGGGGTCAGTCCGGGCAGCATTCTGGCGATTACCTTTACCAACAAGGCCGCTGACGAGATGCGGAGCCGCGTGGATTCGATCGTCGGCTTCGGCTCTAAGGAGGTCTGGGTCAGCACCTTTCATTCTCTGTGTGTGCGGATCCTTCGCCGCTATGCCGATCTGATCGGGTATACCAGGTACTTCTCCATTTACGATACGGATGATCAGCTCACGCTGATGAAAAACCTGTTCAAACAGAGAGGAACGGACCCGAAACGGATGCGTGAGAAAGCGGTGCTTGCCAGGATTTCATCCGCCAAAGACGAACTGATCGGCCCCGCGAAGTACCGGGAGCTGAACCGGGATCAGTTTGGGCAGGAAATAGCGGGACTCTATGAGGCCTACAACACGCGCCTTAAAGAGAGCAACGCGATGGACTTTGACGATCTGATTCTGAAGACCGTTGAGCTTTTTGAACAGCACCCGGAAGTACTGGATGTCTATCAGGAGCGGTTCCGCTATCTGATGGTGGACGAGTATCAGGACACGAACACGGCGCAGTTCCGCTTTGTGAGCCTTCTGGCCGGAAAGTACCGGAATCTCTGCGTCGTCGGCGATGATGACCAGAGCATTTATAAATTCAGGGGAGCCAATATCCGGAACATCCTCGGCTTCGAGACGATCTTCCCCGATGCCGAAGTGGTGAGGCTGGAGCAGAATTACAGGTCGACGCAGAACATCCTGAATGCGGCTTACGAAGTGATCCGCCACAATCACGGGAGAAAGTCGAAGAAGCTGTGGACCGAGAATCCGGTCGGCACCAAAGTCCGGCTGAGGAGATTTGCGAACGGATTTGAGGAGGCCGAGTTTATCTGCGGCGAGATCATGCGGGAGGTGCGCGCACATACCCATGCATGCAAGGACTATGCGATTCTTTACAGGACGAACGCCCAGTCCCGCCTGTTTGAAGAAAAAATGCTGATGGCCAATCTGCCGTACCGGATCGTCGGCGGGATCAATTTCTATTCCAGAAAAGAAGTCAAGGATCTTCTCGCCTATCTGAAAACGATCGACAACGCCGTTGATGATCTTCAGGCGATGCGCATCATCAACATCCCGAAGAGAGGGATCGGAGCCGCCACGATCGGGAGGATCGCGAACTATGCGGAGAGCGGAGGGATTTCGTTCTTTGAAGCGGCATGCGAAGCGGACCGGATCCCGGGGCTTGGCTCGGCCGCTGTCAGGAAAGTGACGGGCTTTACCGATTTCATCGGCGTGCTCCGCGCGAGGGCGGAAGGACAGAAGATCAGCGAGATCTTAAAGTCCGTCGTCGAAGGCACCGGCTATGTTGAGGAACTCAGGAAGGAAGAGACGGAAGAAGCCGAGAACCGCATCGGAAACATCGATGAACTGATCTCCAAAGCGGTGCAGTACGAAGAGCACGCTTCAGAGCCGACTCTCTCCGGATTTCTTGAAGAGGTCGCCCTGATCGCGGATATTGATTCGCTGGATGATACGGATGACCGGGTCCTCCTCATGACGCTCCATTCTGCAAAGGGACTGGAATTCCCTGTTGTGTACATGGCCGGGATGGAAGAGGGACTCTTCCCGAGCGGGATGTCGATAAACGCATTCAATCCGGAAGAGGAAATCGAGGAGGAGCGGCGGCTTTGTTACGTCGGGATTACGCGTGCAAAGGAATCCCTGACGATGACCAGCGCGCGGGAGCGCATGCTCCGCGGTGAGATTACAGAGTCCAGACTGTCCAGGTTTGTGCGGGAGATTCCGAGGGAACTGGTGGACGTTGGCGACGAGGAGGTCCTCCGGCCGGCGGGACGCACGCTCAATCTCACCGGGCGGGGGGCGGATGGCGCGATGCGGAACGCAATCCTCGGAAAAGCCGAGAGTGCAGGCAGACCGCCTTACGACCGTGACGGGGACCGCGGGACGATCAGGGAGAGCCTCTACGTAAGTCCGTATAAAAAGGCGGGGACGCCCGGAAAGACCGAGCCGGATTTCGGAGTCGGCGATACCGTGCGCCACGTCAAGTTCGGGGACGGCGTTGTGAAGGAAATAAAAGACGGCGGCAAGGATTACCTTGTCACCGTTGATTTTCCGGCATGGGGCATCAAGAAGATGTATGCCTCTTTTGCGAAGCTGAAGCGGGTCTGAGAGTTCATCCTTTCCCGTTCCAGCAGTATGTGCAGAGCGAGCACGAATCGATGCCGATCGCTTCCACCATATCGTCGAGACGATGGAAATGCAGTGTCGTAAAGTTCAGTTCGCGTCGTATTTCTTCCAGCATGGCGGCGTACGCATCCGAATCCGGATCCAGATAGTCATTCAGTACGGACTCTTCCGGATAAGGCGTTCCCTCCAGCTTATTGATGGTCCGCCTGGTGATCAGCTCCAGCTCGGAGTTCGACCTGGAGAAATTCAGGTACGGGCACCCGAAAACGAGAGGAGGGCACGCCGGGCGGATGTGCACTTCCCGCGCTCCGTTCTGGAAGAGGTATTCGGTCGTCTCCCTGAGCTGCGTCCCCCGAACAATTGAATCATCGATCATGAGCAGGCTCCTGCCGCGGATCAGTTTGTGGTCCGGGATCAGCTTCATCCTGGCGATGAGATCCCGCTTGTCCTGGTGAGTCGGCATGAAGCTGCGCGGCCAAGTCGGCGTATATTTGGCAAAGGGTCTCTCGTAAGGAATGCCGGATTCGTTGGCATATCCGATCGCGTGCGCGATACCGGAATCGGGGACGCCCGCCACCGAGTCGGGCCGGATGCCTCTCTTCATATCTCTTCTTGCCAGCGCATGCCCGCACCGGTAGCGGGTATCTTCCACATTGAGCCCTTCGTAGGAAGAGGCCGGAAAGCCATAGTAGATCCATAAAAAGGTGCAGATATGCATCTCGGGAAGGGCTTCTCCGACAGTCGTCCATGTCTCCTCATTGATGAAGACGATCTCACCGGGTCCCAGTTCTTTTTCTTCTTCGTATCCCAGATTCAAAAAGGAAAAACTCTCGAAGCAGGCGCACAGGCCGTCTTCTTTCCGGCCGATCGTGACCGGTGTCCGGCCGAAACGGTCTCGGGCGGCATAGATGCCTTCCGGCGTCAGAAGCAGGATGGTCATCGATCCTTTGATCAGATTCTGCGCGAGCCGGATGCCGTCGGCATAAGTGTTCTCCTGACAGATGATGGAGGCGACGATTTCGGTCGGATTGGTTCCGCCGCCGCTCATTTCCATAAAATGCTGATGGCCGCCCTTGGAAAGGTAGGCAAGGATCTCATCCTTGTTGTTGATCCTGCCCACCGTCGTGATCGCAAAAACGCCCAGATGGGAGCGGATGACCAGCGGCTGCGACTCATAATCGCTGATGCATCCGATTCCGTACTGCCCGCTCATATGGCGTATATCACCTTCGAACTTGGGGCGGAAATAGGAGCTTTCGATATTGTGGATTGCCCGGTCAAATCCTTTCTGACGGTCATATACGGCAAGTCCTGCGCGCCGTGTCCCGAGATGTGAATGGTAGTCTGTGCCGTAAAACAAGTCGAAAACACAGTCTGTTTTTGAAGCTGCTCCGAAAAATCCGCCCATTCAGATCCTCCTTAAATCAATTACTTTTGCGTTTCTCAATTTGCCGTCTCAGGGTAAATGCCGAATTCGAAACCGCGGTCGCGGCATTGGTCAATGAAATCTCCGAGGAATGCCGCATTTGTCGTGGAACTGGCGTGAAGCAGGTAGATGGCACCCGGATGAACCGCGTCCACGGCAGCGGCAAGCGATTCGTCGACGGGGGGCTGCTCATCACTGTAGTCATTATAGGCGTAGGACCAGAAGACAACCTTGAAGCCCAGATTATTGATGAGTCCCAGAGACTGATCGGAGTAGGCACCTTCCGGATAACGGAAGTATTTCATGTCATATCCGAATTTTTCCTTTACGAGTTCCTGCAGATCCATGGCCTGAGCCGTCTGTTCCTCGATGGAAAGCGTCGGCATCTTGGGATGCGTGCAGGTGTGATTGCCGAGCTGATGGCCCTCGTCGATCATCCGCTGGACCATGTCCGGCATCTCATCGACAAAGTATTTGGTCAGGAAGAAGACTGCTTTTACACCCTTTGCTTTCAGCGTGTCGAGGATACCCGCCGTCGTGTCGTTTTCAAATCCTTCATCCATCGTCAGGTAGATGATCTTTTTGCTCGTATCCTGGATCCAGTCGACATTGAACTGTCCCCACTTGGATTCATACCAGCTCCAGTCGGTGGGCACGTTATTTTCGTCGCGGTTGGCCTGCGCGTAGCCGAACTCCCTGAGTTCGTTATCAAGTTCGCTTAACTCCCAGGTCGTCTCGTAGGTTTTGGCTTCGCTTAAGAACTCGCTCTTGATGTAGGCCTTTTCCCCGTTATAGTCAACGATACTCCATTCTCCTTCATCGCCCTTCTTCGTGACGGAGGAGCCGGCAAGCAGTTTCCCGACGATCTCGGTATCGGTGCTGGCTCCTTTGCGGACGTTGACAGCATCGGTCGTATAGAGCGTCAGGGATACTTCCGGTGTCGGAGTCGGCGTCTCGGTGGGTGTCGGAGTCGGCGTCTCGGTGGGCGTCGGAGTCGGCGTTTCGGTCGGCGTCTCCGTCACGATCTGGAGCAATGACTCTGTCTCCGAAGATGCGGACGCTTCGGAAGAGGCGCTTTCAGCTGAAGACCCGGAGGAAAGAGAAGAAGATGCAGAAGCGGAAACGACGCCGGATGATGCCTTTGCAGTGCTTCCGGCACTTGAGCCGGTCCCGCCGTCCATGCGGATGACACCGGTTCTGCCGAGCAGGTATACGATCAGACAGACAACGGCGATCGCGCAGATGCCCAGGATCGTAGAGGCATAGTTTCGGTTATTCTTATGATTTCTGTTTGATGACATCAAAAAACCTCCCCTGATACATAACAATTCATAATCCCCTGCACAACATAATATTAGGAAATGAACCGTTTGTCCAGTAAAGACCTTCTTATGCGAAAAAGAAGTCGTCCTGCAATCAAAAACAGTGTTGACAGGCAGCCTTTATAAACCGTATAATACAACAGTGCGACATCCCAAGTCGCTGTATTTTTGCGCATTTCGCCGGCCTGCCCCGGTGCGGTGTTTTGCGGATTCCGCGGGATGAGTGGAAGTCCCTGAAGGCGGAAAGAGGATAAGTAAGACAGGTATTCGTTGACCAGGAGGATTTTCCATGAAAACATTTATGGCCAAGGCGGCTGACGTCGAGCGCAAGTGGTATGTGATCGACGCAACGGATCTGCCGCTCGGACGTCTCGCATCTGAGACAGCCAGGATTTTAAGAGGTAAGAATAAGCCGATCTATACACCGTATGTCGATACAGGCGACAACGTGATCATCATCAATGCTGAGAAGATCAGCGTATCCGGCCAGAAGCTGGACCAGAAGATCTATTTCCGTCATTCTGAGTATGTGGGCGGCGCTAAGTATACAAAGATGCGCGATATGCTCGCCAAGAAGCCGGAATGGGTTGTTGAGCACGCAGTCCGCGGCATGGTGCCGCACGGCGCACTCGGCGACAAGATGTTCAAGAAACTTCATGTGTACGCAGGTCCGGAGCATCCGCACGCAGCGCAGAAGCCGGAGACGCTTACGCTGAATGTCTGATTAGGAGGGTACGAAGTTGAGCGAAAAGTTTTATGGCACAGGTAGAAGAAAGAGTTCTGTCGCGAGAGTGTACCTTTCTGCCGGCACAGGCAAGATCACAGTGAACAAGCGTGAGATCGATGATTTCTTCGGTATGGAAACTCTGAAGATGATCGTCCGTCAGCCGTTTGGCATCACAGGCACTGAAGGAAAGTTTGACGTCACGGTCTTTGTGCACGGCGGCGGCTATACAGGCCAGGCCGGTGCGATCCGTCACGGCATTTCCCGCGCACTCTGCAAGGCAGACGGCGATTACCGCAAGCCTCTGAAGAGCGCAGGCTTCCTGACACGCGATCCGCGTATGAAGGAAAGAAAGAAGTACGGTCTCAAAGCAGCGAGACGTGCTCCGCAGTTCAGCAAGCGCTGATCAAAACCGACGAGCATACAAAAACCCCGGAAATACGCCATTTCCAGGGTTTTTTTATGCCCGTGAATCTTTGACGGTTTTTGATGGCGAATCAGGGATTTTATCGGGAATTTAGTAGTTAATACTGAGACAA
>CACXFK010000232.1 GCA_902766945.1 uncultured Lachnospiraceae bacterium
ACTTTGCACTTGCGGCCGGTCAGGTTGTTGATGCGCTCGGCCGTATTGCCCATGCCGCTGCCGCCGGACGTGCAGAACGGGATGATGGTTTTCCCGGACAGATCACATGCATCGAGGAACGTATCCACGACACTGGGCTCTCTTCCCCACCAGATCGGGAATCCGAGAAAGATCACGTCATAACCTTCGATCCCTTCCACTGCTCCGGTGATGGCCGGGCGGCAGTTCGGGTCGTTCATCTCGAGCGTGCTCCTTGACTGCTTGTCACGCCAGTCGAGATCCGCTTCCGTGTACGGCTGTTCCGGCACAATTTCAAACAGGTCGGCACCTTCGATCTCAGCGATTTCTTCGGCCACTTTTTTCGTGACGCCGGATGCGGAGAAAAATGCCACCAATACTTTACTCATATTCCAGCCCTCCTTAGTCAAATCACATGAAAACAATGCTTCTGCATAGCATTGTACCACATCGCGTAAGTCCTGTACAAAAAGTCTGATCGGAACGCCTCACGCCGCATGGAATCTTTCCGGAAAATGCCGGAAGAACCGCACCGTCACAAGAACGAAAATGCGTAGACTTTTCAAACAATTTGTGTTACACTGATTCCATCACTTTTACATCGCACAATGAGGACTGCATCACAATTGCATAATGGAATACGTTTGGAAGCCGCTTGGTTCCAAACCGGCTTATGAGTCGCTTGCATGAGGGGCTGGCAACTGATGGGAACACGGGATTGTCATGCTGTGCATGTCAATTTCGTGTTTTTTGTTTCGGGGAAATTTCGTCGGATTTCCCGTAAAATGAGAAGATCCGATCTTCATCCTGAGAACCTCCTGCAGGAACGGGCCGCATGAAAGAAGAGGAGGAAGTATGAAGAAGACAGAGTTGGAAAAAAGGAGAAAGCATCTGCTGTTTTCCGCGATGACGGCAACGGCTCTTTTGACGGCGGGATGCCTTGGCGCTTTCGCGGCCGAAGGAGCGGAATCATCTGCTTCGGATGCACAGGTCCTGGAAGCCGCGCAGCAGGGGGCCGACAGCACAGCCGGTGAGGCAGACGCGGTAAAAGCGGATGATCTGGTGATCTCTCTTCCGGACAGCGAGCTCACCGTGGAGAACCTGACCGGCGTACATCTTGCGGTCAGACTGGAAGACTATAAAGCGCCTGAAGGCGAAGAAGCCGCCGCCAAGATGTACACGCTGACCCTGACGGATGAAGACAAAAACGAGCATGTTTTTGAAAATGTGGATCCCTCGAGGTGGTCAGACGCATCCGCCTATATTGAAGACGATTTTTACCTGATCCGTCTTAAGGACCAGAACGGTGAATGGAAGCTGGCAACGGAGAACGGAGAAGAGAAGACATTTGACAAGCCGGTCACCCGCTACGTGACCAATGATGTGTATATTCGCGAAGAAGCGGACTTTGATTCGAAACCGCTCTCTGTCGCACAGCTCGGCAGCGAGGTCAAAGTAATCGCCGCCGCGCCGCGCTGGTGCAAGGTCGAGCAGGGCGATGTCACGGGCTACATTTCCCGTTCCTGCCTCTCGCCCGATCAGAAAGACGCCGACGCCGCTGTGAGTGCCGAAAAAGCGGCCATTGCAGCCCGTGAGGCGGCAGCAGCGGCAGCAGCGGCCGCCGCCGCGGAAGAAGACTATGATGACGGCGGAGGCGCTTATGAAGTCGGAAGAGAACAGTATCCGGACTGCGACGGAAGCGGCCACGGGTATTACATCGTTTATTATTCGGATGGGTCGTCTTCGACAGAGGATTATTGATGCGGCGCCGTGCCCGGCCAAAAAGGAGGAGCGAATATGAGAGCGTTTACGTGGAAGAAGAGCGTGTTGCTGCTGCTGGCCCTGATGATGATCATGGCGGTGCCCGACCTGTTGTGCTTTGCGGACGCAGCGCCGTCCGGGACAGAAACGGCTCAGCAGGAGGAAAAGAACGGACTTGTGAAAGAGGGCGGAAAGTTCTTTTTCTATAAAAAAGGCCAAAAGACCGTCTCAAAATGGGTCACGATCAAGAAGAACACCTACTATTTCGGCGAAGACGGCGCGGCTGTGACCGGCTGGAAGACCCTGAAAAAGGGCTCGAAATATAAAGTGTTTTATTTCACCAAAAAAGGTGTGTTAAAACCGAAGAAGACGTCTTACATCGATCAGAAGAGCGTCAACAAGATCGTAAAAAAGGCGGATCAGATCATCCGGAAAGCGGGCGTCACAAAAACGACGGACGCGGAGACCGCGCTTGAAAAACTGTACCGCTATATGACGGCGGGGAACCATTTCAAGTACAGCCGCGATACATCCGTCTCAAAACCGAAAGGCTGGGAGTATCCGTATGCAGCCGCGATGCTGGGCAAGCGCGCCGGCAGCTGTTATCATTTTGCGGCCGCCTATGCCTTCCTTGCCGCCCGGGCAACAGGCCTTCCGGTGAAGGTGTGCACAGGCAAAGCCGCCGTTTTTGACGCAGGTCTTTTGCAGCCGCATGCCTGGACGGAAGTCAAAATCGGCGGAAAATGGTACATCGTCGACACAGACGCCGGAAAATTCTCCAAGCGGAAAAACATTCCGTTTTTCAAATTAAAAGTCTCTTCCGCAACAGCTAAAAAGAACTTTAAGAAAGCCAAAAAGACTGTTCTGCATTTTTAAAGAGCGCCGGTCGGGCGGCGGAACCGGCCGCCCGGAATCGTGAGCCGGACCGGTGTATGAACCGGACGTAAGGACAGTGGAAGATATACAACAGGAGAAAACATGTGATGAAGACGATTGCAAGGAAATGGCTGGTCCTTTTCATTCTGGCAGTCTGCATGTGTGCCTTTTCGGCGCCGCACACGGTTCAGGCCGCGTCCTGCAAAAAAGCAGCCGTGAAAAATGTGACCGTCCGGAAGAAGGGCGGGAAGTACTTCGGATATCGCCGGAACGGCAGCAAGCTTAAGAAAAAGTGGGCTGTTGTCAGTAAAAAGAACAGGAAATACTATTACTATTTCGGCCGGAACGGAGAGGCGTATACAGGCGTTCACGCCATCGGTACGAATTGGACGAACACAAAGCTCTATGTCTTTTCTTCGAAAGGCCGGCTGGATCTGAAAAAGACAAAGGCTCTCGAGAAGCTGTCCGCGTCAAAGTCGGATGTTTCCAAATTGCTCTCCCGTATCGGGAAGTACGACCGAAAGAATACGTTCAAGAAGAAAACGGCCTGCGGGGTGACATTTTACGTCTATCGGAACGCCTTTACGGTCTATATCCTCGAAGAGAAAGGGAAGGAACTGGTGGATTACGTCGAAGCAAACTGACCGGTCTGCCATCGTTCTTCTGTTGAGCTGCATATGGTTTTTTCATCCGTTATTTTTATCTCTTTCTTTCTGCCGGCCGTGTTCCTGCTGCATCAGATTCTGCCCGGAATCCGTCTGAAAAACGGGATGCTCCTTATGGCCAGCCTTCTTTTTTACGCCTACGGAGAGCCGGTGTATGTCTTTTTGATGATCGGAACGGCGTTTGCCAATTACCTTTCGTCGATTGCGCTCGGAAAGCGGCGGTCACGGGTCCTGCTGGCCGCCGTCATCGTGATGAATCTTACCCTGCTGGGGATCTTTAAATACGCCGGTTTTCTTGCGGAGACCGTCAATCTGATTCCCGGCGTCCATCTGCCTGTGCCGCAGGTGACGCTTCCCATCGGGATTTCCTTTTACACATTTCAGGCCATGTCCTATGTGATCGACGTCTACAGGGGCGTGACTCCGCCGGAGAAGCGCTTTTCCAGAGTGCTTCTGTACATTTCCTGTTTTCCGCAGCTGATCGCCGGACCGATCGTGAAATACCATGAAATCGACAGGGAACTGAGCAGCCGTCATGCTTCGATGCAGGATATTCATGACGGAATCAGGATCCTGACGGCCGGACTCTCGAAGAAGGTCCTGATTGCCAATACAATGGCGGCGGCCGCCGATGCGGTATTTAGCGCGCCGCACGCGCAGATGGGGCCGCTGACCGCATGGATCGGCGCGCTCGCGTACCTGTTCCAGATTTACTTTGATTTCAGCGGCTACAGCGACATGGCGATCGGGATGGGGCGGATGTTCGGCTTTCATTTTCCGGTCAATTTCGCGCATCCGTATACCGCCGGCAGCATGCGCGACTTCTGGAAGCGGTGGCATATATCCCTGACGGACTGGTTCCGGACGTACCTGTATATTCCGCTCGGCGGAAACAGGAAAGGGAAGATGCGGACGATCCTGAACCGGTTTCTGGTCTTTGCGTGCACCGGGATCTGGCACGGCGCCAATCTGACCTTTCTTTTGTGGGGGCTTTATCACGGGCTTCTGATGATGCTGGAAGAAGCAGCCGCCGGCCTGAAAAAGAGCGCGCGGAGAACGGAGGGGGAACGCCCCGGATCGGCCGGAAGAGGCGGGCGCGGTCCTGCTGCGATCCGGAAAGGGGCTGCCTTTATCGGACAGGCGGCCGGACGGATCGGCATGCACATATATACCCTGCTTGCCGTGACGATCGGTTTCGTTTTGTTCAGGGCCGAGTCTGCAGAAGACGGGCTGTTCCGGATCCGGTGCATGTTTATGGGCATTGACCGGAACGGAGCTTCATTGAGTCTCGGACTGGCGCAGCTGACGCCGCTCTTTTTGACGGCATTTGCCGCCGCGGTCATCTGCCTGAGACCGGTCCCTTCCCGGCTGAAGAACATGCGGGGTTATGAGACGGCCGCAGACGTGCTGAGCGCTGCAGGGCTCTTGCTCTGCCTGCTCTCGCTTGCGGGCGGCGCATATAATCCGTTTATCTATTTCCGTTTCTGAGAGCCGCCCCGGAGGATGCGCGCAGCGCATCGGAAGAAGGACACAGACGGGGAACGGATGATCCGCTGAACACGTTGTTTTAAGAAACATGCCGAATCATTTGCATGATACAGGATCTTACGAGATGAGAAGAAATCTGGCTTATATCGCACTGATGCTGTGCATCTGTATGCTCCCTTCGGCGGGCATGCTCCTGTTCGGGCCGACGGTTGAAACACGCGAAAACAGAACACTCGCCAAATGGCCCGGTCTCACGGACGAAAGCGGCAGAGGGCTGAACGTCCGTCTGCTGAGCGAAGCCGGGGAATGGGTTACGGATCACTTCGCGCTGAAAAATGAGATGGTCACGGCCAACGCGGCCGTGCGGGCGGATGTCTTTCACGTCTCGGCTTCAGACAAGGTTATACTAGGCAGGGAAGGATGGCTGTACTACGCGTCCTCGCTGGATGATTACCGGGGAGCCAATCTGATGAGCCGGCGGGCGCTGTTTAACCTCGCCCACACGATGGGGATGACCGCCCGGCTTCTGGAGAAGAAAGGAATTTCATTTCTTTTTGCCGCCGCGCCGAACAAGAATACGATTTATCCCGACTTCATGCCTTATTACGACAGAGCCGTCGTATCGGACCGCCGCAATCTGGATGCACTCGGGAAACTGCTTGCGGAGGAGGAAGTTCCCTTTGCGGATTTGAAGACGCTGCTGCAGGAACAGGCAGCGGACATGGAGGAAGGGCAGTATCTGTACCACAAGAGAGATTCGCACTGGACAAGTCTCGGCGCCGCGATGGCCATGGATGCGATGCTGACGAAACTCGGCAAGATCCATGCGGGCCTTGACGCTATGCCGTGGCACACGGAAAAGGACTTTGAGGGGGACCTGGACGGAATGCTCTTTCCTCTCGCCGTGACGCCGGAAGAAGAGGTGTACTTTGACCGGGCGGAGGCATTTGCCTATGTGACGGATACGGAAAGCACGTTTGATCCGTGGATCCGCACGATCAATCCCTCCAGGGAAGGGTCGCTGATGATGTATCGGGATTCCTTCGGAAATGCGATGGTGCCGCTCTTCGCACAGGAATATGAAAATGCATATTTCTCCAGGGGCGAGCCGTCGAATATGACCAATCTCGCGGATCTCGGCATCGATACCGTGATCATACTGAGGGCTGAGCGCTTTCTCCCTGAGATGGCCGGAGTGCCGCCGCTCATAGAAGCCGAACCGGTTCTGCCGGACCGGCCGGTGATCGAAGCTCAGGGGGCTGATGCCGCCGATGCGTCATCACTCTTACTGTCCGTCAGACAGGACAGCGGATTGTATCGTTTGACCGGAGCGCTGCCGCAGGATGTGCTTGAGGATGACGCCGGGATTTATATCCAGGTGAACGGGGAGATCTGTTATGAGGCATTTCCCTGCTGCATCGA
>CACXFK010000233.1 GCA_902766945.1 uncultured Lachnospiraceae bacterium
ACGAAAAAGGGGCTGATCACAGCCCCTTAATGTAAGCATTATTCGCACCGGGAAGACCGCGCCTCAGTCGTCATCCTCCACGTCATAAACGGTCCCGTCTTCTGTACGCCAGATGCCGTCCGACCCCTGGTAAACCGTATGGAATTCCCCGTTATCATCCTCGAATTCCATCGACGGCTGATTGTAGAAGTCTTCCTCATAATCGTCGTCATCGTACTGATCATCATAGTCATCATAGACATCCTGATCATCGTCCTCATAGGTATCGTCGTAGTCATCATCGTCGGCATCATCCTGATCATCATAGGACGGATACTGAGTGGACAGTCTCTTCATCCCTTCATATGCCTGGAATTCCGTAGCAGAAAGCCGGACGTAAGCGGTGCCGTCATCTTCGTGCCAATAGCCGTCCGAACCTTCATAGATCCAGTAAGAGTCTCCCAGCTCATCATAGACGGTTAAAGAAGGTCTGTCGTAAGGATCGCCCTCCACATTCACTTCAACCTCGTCCTGATCTGCGGACGCATCATACGTCGTCAGCCTCTTCGTGCCTTCATTCACCTGGAATACCGTTTCCGAGAGGCGGATATAAGACGTTCCGCTCTTGTCGCGCCAATAGCCGTCCGTACCCTCATAGAGCGTGAAAACGCTTCCTTCTTCATCATAAACGGTCTTCACGGCTCCGGAGTATGTGGTGTCGGAAGGCGTCACCGTACCGGAATCCTTATTGTCTGCGGGTGCTGTATCGGAAAGGAAGCTGCCGGATACATAGCCGGTCCCGTTTTCATAAGAGACCTGATACCAACCGAGGTCCGAGCCATTTCTCTGAACATCGCCGAGCACCTTGACCGCCGCTCCGTATCCCAGGCCGCCGATCACCAGATCGTCTACTGAACAGCCTCTACGCACATTCAGCCATTCCGCGGTCACGTACATCGTCTTATCCATGGGCACGATGGAGAACTCTTTGGTGCTGATCTCATTTTCCTTCGCGACGGCAAGCTTCGTATCGTACTTCAGTACCTTCGCGGAGATGATCGTATTTGCAATTTCAGGGATCTTCGTCTCATCCACGACAGAGCCGGTGATAATGAAGACTTCGTTCTGCGTAGAGAAAACCGCCTGATACACATTGACATAATGCGTATCGGCAACAGACATTTCAGGCAGCTTTTCGCCGTTTGAATAGTGGTCGATCGTAATCACGCTGCCGCCGTCGCTGAGCGCGATCCATTCCATCGGATCCTCGACCTGTTTCCAGTTCTCATTCGGAAGTTCAATCGAGAGGACTCCGTCCGGGGATGTGAACGTTTCGGCTGACGCCGGAACCGCAAAACACAAAGCGGCAGTCAAAGCAGCTACTGCAAGAAATGTTTTTCTGATCATTGTTTCTCTCCCTTCAAAATGATGGAACATACAAGAATGCATCTATGATAACCGGATCACCATCACACTACTGTCACAGGACGGATGGTTCAGGATACACATCTGTCCCGGTCATCACCGCATCAAACATAGTCTATCACAGTGGAAAGAAAAAATACAATCAGTTTGCGTCCGGGGCGCCTTACTGCGTCAGCTTAAAAGTGTCTTTATTTTTATGATTGTGATAAAATCCGCCTGCACATCGCCACATCGACGATATCCTTGATTTCTTCCGGGTGACAGCGTGTCTCAAATTCCGCATACAAACTCTCCGCGATCTTTTTTTCGGTGTCGTTAAGAGCAAGCGTGCTGCAAGCTTCCGAAAGCGCCATTCCCTGTTTGTGAAGTGTCACGAGCTCTGCCAGTTTCTCCTCACGGAAGCCCATCTCGATGCATAGGAAATCCCCCTTATGATCATTCAATAACGACTTCCCGTGTCATGGTTCCTTCAAGCGGAACCGGGATATAGGCTGTCCTCGTGCAGACAGTCAGCTTGATGCTGTGCTTGCCTTTCGGGAGGCCGCCGTCCTTCAGCACCCGGACGACAGCCGGTGTGCCGTATTCCCACTTGATCTCGGAGACTGTCTCCATTTCCTTCAAAGTGAAGTAGTCGATCTCGTCCGGTGTGAATCGTATGTTTTCCTCCGGCACCGGCACACCGTCCTCTTCCACTTTGACATAGTTGATCATCGACAGCGGAATGCCGCGGTAATAGGTGATATGTGTCTTCATCTCATATCATACCGGTGAAGCCGGGCTGCTCCATGCGGTAATCCGCCGCATCCCCGCTGTTGATCACATAAAAATCGTCTCTTCTGAGCGATACATCTGTCCCGTCCAGATGAAGGACCGCCTGCCCCTCATACACATAGAGAATGCGGAGATCTTTTTCACCGGAAAGCTTGCCATTCAGATCATCCGAGACGGTGATCTGAACCCGGTCGCGTATCAGCTTCATGGCATTTCCTCCGAGTACGTTTTCGCCCTTCAGTCCTCCGGTCCCGGGAAGTTGAGCGCCAGTTTTGCGAACAGGTCCTCCAGATCAAGCCGTGCATTCATCCGGTGATAGACCCGGATCGTTCCGCAGCCTTCACCTGCACGATACGTCATATCCGGCGCAATGAGCGGTCTCGGCATGATCGTGTAAACGTCATCCTGCTCCAGCTCCTCGAGAAGAACGGAGATCACCCCTTCGTCGCCGAGACTCCAGCTTTCCCCGTGCGGCCAGTGCGGAATCCAGGCGAGGGCTTGATTGAGCTCCGCCATCTGAGAAAACAGATACGCCCCGATCCGTCCGTGCGGTTTTACCTTGAGCTGGAGCTCCGCAAGCGTGACCGTAAACTGCTTGTAGCTTGTTTTCGGCACCTGCCAGACCTCCATCGCAGAGGAAAAGAGCACGTTGGCCGCGCAGATATCCTGTGAGAGATTGAATTCTTCTCCGCCCTTCGGATAGTCTCCCCCGCCGATCCAGATCGCCGTCATGCGTTCCGCGATGCGGGGCTCCATAAGAAGCGCCGAGGCCAGATCCGTGAGCGATCCCTGCAATCCGATAAAGAGCGGGCGCTCGTCGTCGCGCATCGCCTCCTCGATAATAAAGCGGGCGCCGTCGCTCTCCCTCGGCGTATGCTCGTCCGGAAGGGGAAGCGCAGCGCCTTCGAAAACAGGATACGCCCCCTCCAGATGCATCAGGTCAAGGATCCGGTGTATCTCCTCCACGCTTGCCTTCGCTGTTTTGCCTTCCTCATACCGCCCCATGCTGAAATTGAAATGGGCGCCGATAATCCCTCGTACATCCAGCTTGTCCGTCATGAGAACGTGGGCAATCGTGAACTGATCGTCCGCTTCATTTTTGGCATCTGTGTGGCAGATATAACGAAAGCGCTTATTTTCAGGAACAGTAAAGTCATATGCAGGCCACATGTAATCCCCCTCCTTTTATGTTCG
>CACXFK010000234.1 GCA_902766945.1 uncultured Lachnospiraceae bacterium
AAAGCTGAAGCAGCCCGTCCGCGCGCTGCTTCTTAGTGATCTCCATGATACGGAGCACGGACCGCACAACGCGCTTCTGCTTGAAGCGTGCAGGGAACTGAAGCCGGATCTCTGTCTCCTTGCGGGCGACATGATCGTCGGGAAGGCGCGGCCGCATGAAGAGGCGGTCCGTGTGATCCGGACGCTCGCAAGCGATGTACCGGTTTTCTTTGTGAACGGGAATCACGAGACCCAGCTCAGGGAACATTTCCGCTCCGCTGATCAGATCTGGCGGAAACAGCTCGAAAGCAGCGGGGCCGTCGTCTTAAATAACCGGAGCGTATCCTGTGAGATCGGCGGCAATCCGATGAGGATCACCGGATTGGAGCTCCCGGAAGAAAAGTACAGGAAGTTCCGCATTCCGTCTTTATCCATTGAGGAGATGACCGGGTGTGCCGGCAGATCCGGAGACGCCGGGCCGGATGCATTTTCCATCCTTCTGACGCATAATCCCCAGTTCGGGACGCTGTATTTTAAATGGGGCGCGGATCTGACCGTATGCGGTCATTTTCACGGCGGGATGATGCGCCTTTTCGGCAACGCGGTGGCGATCAGCCCGTACGGTTTTCCGCTTCCGCGATATGGCTACGGCCTGTACAGCCGGAACGGCCGCCATATGATCGTGACAAGCGGACTCGGCGATCACGCCATTCCGCTTCGGATACACAATCCGGAAGAGATCGTATCGATTGATCTCATACCCGAATCCAAAGGAGACTTGAAGCGTGCTCGAAGTTGAACTGAAGGCCTATGACGGACCGCTGGACCTCCTGCTCGGTCTGATCGAAAAGAATAAAATCAACATTTTCGATATTCCGATTGTGGAAATCACGGATCAGTATCTCGAATATGTCCGGACACTTGAGGAAGAGGATCTTGACGTCATGAGCGAATTCATGGTGATGGCCTCCGAACTCATCGCGATCAAATGCCGGATGCTGCTTCCGAAAGAAGAAACGGAAGAGGAAGAAGAAGGCGATCCGAGAGAAGAGCTTGTCCGCAGGCTTCTTGAGTATAAGATGTACAAGTACATGTCCTCCGAGCTCCGCGACAGGATGGGGGACGCCCTGAAGCATTGCTTCAAAGAAGAGACGATCCCGGATGAAGTGAAAAAATACAGGCCGGATATTGATCCGGCCGACGTGATCGGCGATGCGACGCTGGAACAGCTTCATGCGATCTTCGATATGGTGCTCAGGCGGCAGGTGGACAAAATCGACCCTGTCAGGAGCAAATTCGGCACGATCGAAAAGGAAGAAGTCTCACTTCCCGATACACTTGAGCAGGTCGCGGTTTTTGCGAAGAAGCGCAGGCATTTTTCATTCCGTGACCTGCTGCTTGCAAAGCACACGAAGACGCAGGTCGTCGTGACGTTCCTGGCGGTTCTGTCCCTGATCGGATACGGCTTTATCCGCGTCTCGCAGGCGGGTCCGTCCGATGACATCCTGATCGAGCAGTCGGAGGACATGAGCCTCGACCAGGTAAGAGAGCGCTTCAGCGCTTCCGATATCGAATCAGCCGGAGAGGAGATGACATAAATGGAATACGCAGAACTGGAAGCCGCCGTGGAGGCCATCCTGTTTGCCAGCGGAAGAGCGGTTTCCGAAGAAGATCTGGGCAGGGCGCTCGGGATTTCCAAAGAAGAGGCCGGATCCGTCGCGGCGTCGATGGCGGCCAGATGGGCCGATGAACCGAGAGGAACCGAGATCATCGAACTTGAAGGCTCCTGGCAGATGTGCACGAAGAAGGAGTATTATCCCCAGCTCATCACGCTGGAACTGAATCCGAAAACGCCGCGCCTCACAGACGTCCAGATGGAGACCCTGTCTGTGATCGCTTATAAACAGCCGGTCACCAAAGCGGAAATCGAGCGCATCCGCGGCGTCAATTCGGACCATGCGGTCAACAAGCTCATCGAGTACCACCTGGTCACGGAGCTCGGACGGGCAAAACAGCCGGGGCGTCCGATCCTTTTCGGGACGACACAGGATTTCCTGCGTGTCTTCGGAGTGAAGTCCAGCGAGGACCTCCCCGAGATCAGCCCCGTCAAGGTCGCCGACTTCAGGGCGGAAGCGGAGTCGGAAGCAGGAGCGGGACGGGACGACGGCCGCGAGGCGGCGGAATCGTCCGATGAGCACCTTGATCCGGAGGCAAATGAGCATGCCGGAACACCGGATATGGACGGCTCGGAAAGCGGCGCTCTTCCGGAGATTGACCGCGGTGAACAGGATCATATGGATACAATCGGGATCTGATCGGATCAGATCCTTTTTTCATATCGCGATATGATGTTGCTCCCCCGAATTTCACCGTAAATTTTCTCTGAAAATAAAATCTCACGAAATTGTACAAATCCCCGTACAAAAGATCCCGAAAGCATGGAATAACGGTTGAATTTGGCATGGCAACGAGTTATACTAACTTCGATTGAGTATATTTATAAATCTGATGGAGGACATAAGATGGGATTGACAGGAACAGCTGCAGGCAGACGAATCGCTTCTCTGCTTGACGCAAACAGCTTTGTCGAAATCGGAGGGCAGATTACGGCCCGCAGCACCGATTTTAATCTCTCTGCCGCGCAGACGCCTTCGGACGGTGTGATCACCGGTTACGGCACGATCGACGGCAGCCTCGTGTACATCTTCAGCCAGGACGCTTCCGTTCTCGGAGGCACGGTCGGCGAGATGCACGCGAAAAAGATCACGAGGATTTATCACCTCGCCATGAAGACAGGTGCACCTGTCATCGGGCTGATCGACTGCGCCGGAGTTCGTCTCGAGGAGTCGACGGACGCACTTGACGCGATCGGACGCATCATGAAGAACCAGGTCATGGCTTCCGGCCTCATCCCGCAGCTCACGGGCATCTTCGGAACCTGCGGCGGCGGTCTTGCCGTTGTGCCGGCTCTTTCCGATTTCACCTTTATCGAGAGCGGAAACGCTCATCTCTTTGTCAACTCCCCGGATGCCGTCTGCGGGAACAGCGAAGACAGGAAAGACACGTCCGGAGCCGACTATCAGCTCGCTCAGGGCAATGCCGACTTTGCCGGAACGGAAGAGGAAGTTTACGCAGCGATGAGACAGCTCGTTGCCCTGCTTCCGCTGAACTGCGAAGACGAAGGCGCGATGGAAGAGACCACGGACGACCTGAACAGAGCGTGCACGGCGCTTGCGTCTTGCGGCGATGCTCGTGAAGCTCTGAAGGTCATCAGCGACAGCGGTGTGTTCTTTGAGACGAAGCGCGGCTTTGCCGAGAGCATGGTCACCGGCTTTATCCGCCTGAACGGATATACGGTCGGCGCCGTCGCCAACGCGGAAGATGTGCTGAAGGCCAAAGGCGTGCAGAAAGCAGCGGATTTCATCAACTTCTGCGACGCTTTCAACATCCCGGTTCTGACACTGGTCAGCGCATCCTCGATGAACAACTGCGAGTGCACGGAGAAGCTTATGCCGAAGGCCGCCGCCTCACTTGCCTATGCGTACGCCAACGCAACCGTACCGAAGGTAACGGTCGTTACGGGCAAGGCATACGGTACGGCTTACATCCTGATGGGCTCCAGATCGATCGGCGCGGACATGGTCTACGCATGGCCGAACGCCGAAATCGGCACGATGGATCCCAAGATGGCGGCCAAGATCTTAAGCGACGGCGCGGATGCCGACACGCTGAAGAAGACCGCCTCCGAGTATGCGTCTCTCCAGCAGTGCGTCACATCGGCCGCAAGACATGGCCATGTCGACACCATCATCGAACCCGCTGACACCAGAAAGTATGTGATCGGTGCGTTCGAGATGCTCTATACAAAGCGCGAAGACCGTCCCGACAAGAAACACGGCACGGTTTGAGAAAGGCGGCACCAATGAAAAAACGCAGATATCTTTCCGCTCTCATCCTGATTGCGCTCGCCGCGTTCATGCTCTCCGGATGTGCGAAGACATCTTCGCAGATCGAAGCTGAGAAGCAGGCGGAGATCAAGGCTGAGAACATCAAGGACATAGCGGAATATACGGAAAAATATTTTGCCCGCGCCATGACGACGGAGACCTACGACGCATTTGTCACCTATCTTGAAAGCGGACAGATGGCGGTCTCGATCCCCTTTGACAATGACTGGAGCGTCCGCTGGAAACAGTTCACGGACGAGCACGGCGCCGTCAAAGACGCCGTCGTCGACCTGACACAGCGCACGGCCGAAGGCGGGTACAACAGCCGTATCATTCTGACCGGCGAGGATGACGAGCAGATGGCTCTGACCATCAGCTACGACGAAACCATGCAGCCTGTATCGACCGCGATCGCCGCGTACTCCAATGACGCAGAAGAGACGATGGGATCCAAGATGTCCACGGCTGCCGGCAACACCATCACCGGCCTTCTCGTTGTCTTCTGTATCCTGATCGGCCTCAGTCTGATCATCAGCTGCTTCAGATTTGTCAATAAGATCGGCGGCGAAGTGAAGCCCGAGAACAAGGACGCGAAGAAGTCCGCTCCGTCGGCCCCCGCTGCTAAGGCTGCGCCTCAGACAAAGGCTGCACAGCCTGATCTTATGAAGGACGAGGAACTCGTCGCCGTGATCGCGGCCGCGATCGCTGCTTATACGGATTCACCGGTTGCGGTATCCGGAGATGCACCCGTGGACGGATACGTTGTACGTTCCATCAGACGGCTTAACAATAACAAATGGCATTAATCCACAAGGGAGGATTTGAATTATGAAGAACTATACGATCACGGTCAATGGAACGTCTTATAACGTCACAGTAGAAGAGGGCGCTGCTGCCGCAGCCGCACCTGCAGCTGCTCCGGCTCCGGCTCCGGCCGCCGCTCCGGCACCTGCAGCCGCTCCGGCTCCGGCTCCGGCCGCTGCTCCGGCAGGCGGAATCGAAGTATCCGCTTCCGTTCCCGGTAAAGTCTTCCAGATTCCCGCTTCCGTCGGCGACGCTGTGAAGGCCGGCGATCCGATCATCGTCCTTGAATCCATGAAGATGGAAATCCCGGTTGTGGCACCGGAAGACGGCACGGTCGCAAGCATCAACGTAGCGGTCGGAGCTGCCGTCGAGACAGGCGATCTGCTTGCTACTTTGAACTGACGTTTTCGGAGGTCATGAGTCTATGAACATACTTGGAACATTGTCAAACCTTGGTCAGCAGACCGCCTTCATGAATCTGACGTGGGGCAACTACATCATGATCGTGGTGGCGCTCATCTTCCTGTATCTGGCCATCGCGAAAGGGTATGAGCCTCTGCTCCTTGTCCCGATCGCGTTCGGTATGCTTCTCGTCAATATCTATCCGGATATCATGATGAGACCTGCCGATTCCTCAACAGGCGTCGGCGGTATGCTGTACTATTTCTACACGCTTGATGAATGGAGCCTCCTGCCGTCCCTGATCTTCATGGGCGTCGGCGCGATGACGGACTTCGGCCCGCTGATCGCCAACCCGATCTCATTCCTGATGGGCGCGGCTGCTCAGCTCGGCATCTACGTAGCTTATTTCCTTGCCATCTTCTTCGGATTCAACGGAAAAGCGGCGGCCGCCATTTCCATCATCGGCGGTGCCGACGGCCCGACCTCGATCTTCCTGGCGACCAAGCTCCAGCAGACAGAGCTGCTCGGACCGATCGCAGTGGCAGCGTATTCTTACATGTCGCTCGTCCCGATCATCCAGCCGCCGGTCATGAAGCTTTTCTCCACTGAAGCGGACAGAAAGATCAAGATGGCCCAGCTTCGTCCGGTCAGCAAGCTCGAGAAGATCCTCTTCCCGATCGTGATCACCATCGTCGTCTGCATGATCCTTCCGACGACAGCTCCGCTTGTCGGTATGCTGATGCTCGGCAACCTTTTCCGTGAGTCCGGTGTGGTGCACCAGCTTACAGAGACGGCGAGCAACGCTCTTATGTACATCGTCGTGATCTTCCTCGGCACATCCGTCGGCGCGACCACGAGTGCCGCCAACTTCCTGAATGTCAGCACCATCAAAATCGTCGTGCTCGGTCTTGTTGCTTTCATATTCGGAACGGCCGGCGGTATGTGGCTCGGGCAGCTGCTTAAGAAAGTCACGCACGGCCGCATCAATCCGCTGATTGGGTCTGCGGGCGTCTCGGCTGTGCCGATGGCGGCCCGTGTCTCCCAGAAGGTCGGTTCCGAAGCGGATCCTACCAACTTCCTGCTGATGCACGCGATGGGTCCGAACGTGGCCGGCGTCATCGGCACGGCTGTCGCAGCCGGTACGTTTATGGCCATCTACGGGATCTGACGGACTTGTCCGCTATAAGTTGCTTTAGGGAGGAATAATAAATGGCAAAGCCAGTAAAGATTACTGAAACAATCCTGCGTGACGCTCACCAGAGCCTCATCGCGACAAGAATGACGACGGATGAGATGACCCCGATCGTCGATAAGATGGATAAGATCGGCTACCGCGCCGTCGAGTGCTGGGGTGGTGCGACATTTGACGCCGCTCTTCGTTTCCTTCATGAAGATCCGTGGGACAGACTCCGGAAATTCAGGGACGGATTCAAAAATACCAAGCTCCAGATGCTGTTCCGCGGCCAGAACATCCTCGGATACAAGCCGTATCCGGACGACGTCGTCGAGTACTTCGTCCAGAAGTCCATCGCCAACGGCATCGACGTCATCCGTATCTTTGACTGCCTGAATGATCTCCGCAATCTTGAGACCGCCGTCAACGCGACGAAGAAAGAGGGCGGCGAAGCGCAGATCGCATTTTCCTATACGCTCGGCAAGGCTTACTCACTTGACTACTGGGTCAAGGCCGCCAAGGACGTCGAGGCGATGGGCGCAGACTCGATCTGCATCAAGGATATGGCCGGACTTCTGCTTCCGTATACCACATCCGAGCTCGTGAAGGCTCTGAAGGAAGCGACCGATCTGCCGATCGAACTGCACACCCACTACACATCCGGCGAAGCCTCCATGGCGTACATGAAGGCCGCGGAAGCCGGCTGCGATATTCTCGACTGCGCGATGAGCCCGTTCGCTCTGGGCACGTCCCAGCCCGCGACGGAAGTGATGGTCGCCGCATTCAAGAATACGCCGTATGACACGGGTCTCGACCTTGACGCGCTGGCGGAAATCGCTGATTACTTCCGCCCGCTGAGAGAGAAATATCTCGACAACGGCCTCATGAATCCGAAGAACATGGGCGTGAACATCAAGACGCTGCAGTATCAGGTTCCGGGCGGCATGCTCTCCAACCTGACAAGCCAGCTGGCGAACATGAACGCCGAAGACAAGTTCTACGACGTGCTTGAAGAAGTTCCGCGCGTCCGCGAAGACATGGGCGAGCCGCCGCTCGTCACGCCGTCTTCCCAGATCGTCGGCACACAGGCCGTTATGAACGTCCTGACCGGTGAGCGCTACAAGGTTGTTCCGCAGGAGACAAAGGACATCTTCCTCGGCCGCTACGGCAAGACAACACTCCCCGTCAATCCGGAGATCCAGAAGAAGGTCATCGGCGACGAACAGCCGATCACCTGCCGTCCTGCCGATCTTCTCGAGCCGGGACTTCCGAAATTCGAGAAGGAGATCGCCGCTTACAAGAAGCAGGATGAAGACGTTCTGACGTACGCTCTGTTCCCTGAAGTCGCGCTTGATTATTTCAAGTATCGCGACGCTCAGGATACCGGCGTCGATGTAAAAAAAGCCGATACTGAGAACAAGGCTTATCCGGTGTGATGCCGGTCAGCTTTTGACGAAGATCAGGATTATCTTTGGAGTCCGGTGCCGCCGGACTCCATTTTTATAAGAGGAGTCAGCAGCAATGAATATCGCAATAGACGGACCTGCAGGTGCCGGTAAAAGCACGATTGCAAAGAAGGTCGCAAAAGAACTGGGCAGCATCTACGTCGACACCGGCGCGATGTACAGGGCCATGGCCCTGTTCCTCATTGACAACAAGATCGATCCGCACGATGAGAACAGAATCTCATCGAAGTGCCGGGAGGCGGATATCACGATCGCCTATCAGGACGGCGTGCAGCGGGTTTACCTGAATGGGACGGACGTGACCGACCATCTAAGGACGGAAGACGTCGGCAACATGGCCAGCGTCGCGTCCGCAAATGAAGCGCTTCGCGCCAAACTTGTCGAGCTCCAGCAGAAGCTCGCCGCGAGCACGCCGGTCGTCATGGACGGCCGCGATATCGGCACCGTCGTCCTGCCGCACGCGGAACTGAAGATCTATCTCACGGCAAGCGCACATGTACGGGCACTCCGCCGCTACAACGAGCTGCTCGAAAAAGAGGACCGCGACGGCGGTCTGCCGGATCTGGCCCGGATCGAAGCGGATATCATCAGCCGTGATGAGCGCGACATGAACCGCGCGGTCTCGCCGCTTAAAAAAGCGGATGACGCGGTTCTCATCGACAGCTCGGACATGACGATTGAAGAGGTCACTGCGCAGATCGTGCAGCTTGCCCGGCAAGAGGGACAAAACGCGTGAGTAAAGAAGGAAACGAAGCCGTAACACCGGCGCGCGCAAAGAAGCGGGTGATCGTAGTCGGAGGCGGTGCGGCCGGTATGATGTGCGCCGCACTGCTCGCGGAGCGCGGCCTGAACGTACAGCTGATCGAGCACAATGAGCGGCTTGGAAAAAAGCTTTATATCACAGGAAAAGGGCGCTGCAACTTCACCAACAGCAGCTCCCCGGACGAATTTCTTTCCGCGGTCCTTTCGAACCCGAAATTCCTTTTCAGCGCTTCCAGGGCGCTGACGAGCAGGGATGTCATCGACCTCTTTGAAGGCTGGGGCGTCGAGACGAAAGTGGAGCGGGGCCGGAGGGCCTTTCCCGCGTCGGATCACGCCGCGGATATTATCGACGCGCTGCGGCGCAAACTGAAGAAAGAGCATGTGGAGATCCGGCTCGGGACCGAGGCACTCCGGATTCTCACAGTTCCGGAAGAAGAGCAGGATCCTTCATCAAAGCGGAGAGGACCGGCCATGAGCGTGACCGGCGTGGAAATCGGGACGCCAAAGGGACGTGAGGTGCTGAAGGCTGATGCCGTGGTTCTTGCGACAGGCGGTCTTTCTTATCCGTCCACGGGCTCGACCGGAGACGGGTACCGTCTGGCGGAAGAGTGCGGGCACACAGTCACGGATCTGCATCCGTCACTCGTCCCGGTAAACTGCAAAGAAGAGTATGTGCGGGATCTGCAGGGGCTCTCGCTTCGAAATGTGACACTGACGGTCCGGAAAGGCAAAAAAATCCTGTTCAGTGATTTCGGTGAACTTTTATTTACACATTTCGGGATCAGCGGCCCGCTGGTTCTCAGTATGAGCGCGGCGGCAGGGCCCGCTCTTTCCGGTCCGGATATTTCCGGGTTCATTGACCTGAAGCCCGCCCTTTCAATACAGCAGCTCGATGCGCGGTTCGTCCGCGTCTTTGCCGCGTCCCCGAAAAGAGCGCTGAAAAATGTGCTGCATGAATTCTACCCCGCAAAGCTCGTTCCCGTCATTCCCCGCGCCGCCGGGATTGATGACGAAAAGCGCTGCGGCGACATTTTCCAGAAGGAGAGGGAACGGCTCGTAACCGTGACAAAGCAGTTTCCGGTGACACCCGTTTCGCTTCGCGGATATCAGGAGGCCGTCGTCACGAAGGGCGGCATCCGCGTGCGGGAGATCGACCCGAAAACGATGGAGTCCAGAACCTGCCGCAGTTTATACTGCATCGGCGAGCTGCTCGATGTGGATGCTTTTACGGGCGGCTACAATCTTCAGATCGCCTGGAGCACGGCTGCGGTGTGCGCCAGGGCTATAGCGGAGGCGGAGGTATGACCGTAACCATTGCGAAAAGTGCCGGATTCTGCTTCGGGGTGAAGCGGGCCGTCAATCTGGTTTATGAAGAGGCTGAAAAGAGCAGTCCCGTCTACACGATGGGGCCGATCATCCATAACGACAACGTCGTGCAGGATCTGGAGGCGAAAGGCGTCCGCATCATCGATGACGATCTCATCTGTACCGCGGACGGCCGCCGCCCGCCGGCCGGGGCTACGGTCGTGATCCGGAGCCACGGCATTTCGAAAGCACAGTACGAGTGCCTTCAGGCCTCCGGGTACCGTCTTACTGACGCAACTTGCCCATTTGTTCAAAAAATACACACAATTGTATCAATAATGAGTCAGAAGGGGTACCCGGTTGTGATCATCGGCGATCCGAATCATCCCGAAGTGATCGGAATCCGGGGTTGGGTCAAAGGAAAATGCCGAGTTATAAGCAATTCTGAAGAGGCCCGCCAGCTTTCTTTTGACCGCACCGAAGCTGTTTGTGTTGTATCACAGACAACCTACAATTATGATAAATTTCAAGAACTAGTTGAAATCATCGAAACTTTAGGTTATCATGTAATGGTTACTAATACTATCTGCAGCGCAACACGCGAAAGGCAGACGGAAGCAATGGAACTGGCTTCTGCATCTGATGTCATGCTGGTGATCGGAGGCGTACATTCGTCCAACACACAGAAGCTGTACAACATATGCCAGAGCCGGTGCGGGAGAACCTATTTTGTCAGTTCTCTTCAGGATCTCGAGACAATCCGTTTCGAAGAGGGAGACAGGATCGGCATCACCGCCGGGGCTTCCACCCCTAATACTTTAATCCAGGAGGTTTCACAGCATGTCAGAAGAGCAGAGCTTCGAACAGATGCTCAACGAAAATTTCAAAACTATTAGAAATGGAGAGGTCGTTGAAGGTACTGTTCTCGACGTGAAACCGGATGTTGCCTATCTCAACATCGGTTACAAGTCTGACGGTATT
>CACXFK010000235.1 GCA_902766945.1 uncultured Lachnospiraceae bacterium
CAGCTGCGACGGACCGGTCAAAAGAGGCGATTGAGAACGCTCTGAATCTGAGCATGAACGATCAGGCGGAGTGGACCTATGATGCAGAGGCCGACGCATGGATTCTCTCGGTTGTGCCGGCTGTCGCATTTCCGGAACTGGAGGAGAAAGAAGGCGTTTCCGTCTGCGTGCCCGGGGCGTATGTCACGGGGATCGATACAAACGCCGACGGCACGGCGGACGTCACCGGGACATCCGGCGCTTCAGCCAAAGGCACACTCGTCATCGACGGCAGCGCGCAGGTGACGAGTTCGAACGGCCAGGTCTATACGGCGTCAACGGCACCCGTGATCATCAACACGGGCGCGGCCGGATACAGCAGCCAGGCCAATCAGACGGCTTCGACGCAGTATGCGGCGGAAGGCTATATCAACGTGGCATGCGGCAACCGCGGCAAGCAGGATATGGCGGTGGATGCGAACGGAAATACGTACTATACGGGAGACGCTCCGAGCTGTCTCGCCGACCAGAAGAGCGCGATCCGCTTTGTGAAGTACAATATTCTGCTCGGAAATCTTCCGGGCAGCACGGACTATTTTGTCTCCACCGGCGGTTCCGGAGGCGGAGCCCACGCCGTGATGGCAGCGGCTACATCCGACAATCCGGACTTCTATGATTACCAGATCGCGGTCGGCGCCGTCGGTGTCTATGAGGAGAGCGAGGGCGTTTATTCCACGTCCGTGACAATCGACGGGAAGGAATACGAGATCTCGGACGGTGTCTGGGGCTGCATGGCCTATTCTCCGATCACGCCGCTCGCAGAGGCGGATATGGCGATGGCGTTCGAGTATACACTGGACACCGCTTACGAGTTCAATACGCCGTACCAGAAGCAGCTCGCTTCTTATCTGTCGGAAGCTTATATGGACTATATCAACGCAAAGCAGTATCAGGCGGACGAGAAACAGTACGGATTCGACCTGAACGGGGACGGGGACCGTGAGGACGTCGTGCCGCTCATGATCGAATACGACGCGGATCAGTATGCTGATACGAACGGCTACGGCGGCACTTATCTGACGCTGTACACGGATCTCTTTATATCCAATCTTCAGTGGTACCTCGACAATCTCGGGTACGCCGCGGACTATACCTGGTTCGATGAAAATGGCGCGGCTATGACGGATGAAGCCGTTGCCGGGATGACCGCCGAAGAGAAAGCAAAGGCCTTCATCGAGGGCCGGTATGCGTCTTCAAATGCAGGCGGACGCGGTATGGGCGGACCCGGTATGGGCCGGATGACGGGACAGCTGCCGGACGGCGCGGACGGAAACTTCCCAGGAGCGCCCGGAGAAGGCGGTCCGGACGGAACGAATGAGACCGGCCCGGACGGAGAGATCAATCTTCTCGCGGGACCGGAAGAAGAGAAGGCGGGTACGCCGGATCAGGGAACGACGCAGGCAGCCGGAAGTACCGTTGATTCGTCCGAATACGGATCGTATGCAGACATGGTGGCTGCTTACAAGAGTGACATTCAGGAAATCATCGCCGGGGATTCCTTTGGCAAGAATCTGGTTGACCTTTACAATCCGCTGAATTACATCGGCGCACAGGGAACAAAAGATCCCGCGTGGTGCCGGATCCTGATGGGCGCGTCGGAAGGCGATATGTCCATGATGTCGTCCATGAACCTTCAGCTTGCGTTCCTTGAAGCCGGGACAGATGCCGTCGTCTTGTGGCAATGGGACGGCGGGCACGTTCCCTCCGAGATTCTCGGGGATTCCTTCTCGCTTTATGTGGATCAGATGTACGGACGCTATGCGGACGGTGCGGTCCAGGTGACAAAGAAAGACGCGGAGCCGCAGACGGCAAACGGAACGGAAACGGAAGCGAACGGCAAGGACATCAGCGGCTTTGTTGCAGGCGATGACCTGACGAACGTCTCCTTCTCCACGGCGGATGCGGCCGCGTACAGAACGGCGGGAGCGGCAAAGGCAATCCCGGGATTCGACGTCATCGATTACGGCCAGGAAGACTACGTGTTCGGATCGGCAGTGAAGGACGCGCGTCATTGGAATGAAGGACTCCTGAAGATCCTGGAAGCGCATGAGAGCGAGTTGTCGCCGCTTTTTAACGCAGGCGAGTAAATCACGATTCCCGAAGAGGAATCGCGCGCGGATTGCACAGCAGCGAAGCTGCTTTCCAATGTGCCATTTTGCGATCCGCCTTTTACTGGCTGAAAAAAGAAAATGCGGAGGGCCGGAGGATGATGGCTGTATTTATTGAGCATATGGATCTGATACTGACGTATATCGTGGAGATCTGCACGACGTGCCTTGAATTAGCCGGGATCATCGTGCTTGTTTCCTCGGCGGTCGTATGTTTTGTGCGCTGGCTGAAACGGGACCGCGATGATATCCGGCTTGACCTGGCGCAGGGGATCGCGCTCGCGCTTGAGTTCAAGATGGGCGGTGAGGTGCTCCGCACCGTCGTCGTCAGGGAGTGGGCCGAACTGGGCATCCTCGGCGCGATCATCGTGCTTCGCGCTGCGCTCACGTTCCTGATTCACTGGGAAATCAACAATGAAAAGAAGGAACATCAGCAGCGAAGCTGATGTCGGGGGAGAGTCTATGAATGATGATTATGTAAAAGCCAGAAAACTCGGCGAGCGGCAGTGCCGCCGGGCTGTGTCAGCGGGCAGGTATCCTTACCTGCCCGCCCTTGATGATATTGTGGAGAACGTGAATTCACTGAATGAAGTTCCGATCGGCCTCACGGAGATCCCGATTGACATGATCGCCGGCACCAGGACCAAGGGCAGGCAGAATGCCTTTTCATCGGGCTTTATGCCGATTCTCCACGATAAGACCGAATTTGCCGTCAAGTGGAGCCATCTTTACGACGCGCAGATTGAAGAGGGCATCCGGGACGCGGTCAAGGTCTATGAATACATGCAGCGCTTCTATGTTGAGGAAGGAAACAAGCGCGTATCCGTTCTCAAGTATCTCGGCGTCCCGACGATACTCGGAGACGTGATCCGCATCGAGCCGTCTCCTTCCGAGGACAAGCGGTTCCGGATCTATAAGGAATTTGAACAGTTTTATCAGGCCGCGCCATTTTACCAGATGGTCTTCTCCGAGGAGGGACGTTACGCAATCCTTGCGGAGCGGTTCGGCTGCAGCCTGACGGAGCCGTGGCCTGAGGAAAAAGTGGAGACGCTTCGATCGTCCTACAGGTATTTCGAGTCGATCTATCTGTCAAAAGGCGGCGGGAGGCTGCAGATCACAGTGGGGGACGCTTATCTTGTCTACCTGAGCGTATACAGCGCGGATTCCCTGCTGGAGGAGAACCGGACCGTCCTTGCGCGGCGGCTCGACCGGCTCTGGAATGAGTTCCTCGTGGAGACA
>CACXFK010000236.1 GCA_902766945.1 uncultured Lachnospiraceae bacterium
CCCTTGTACGGGATCTGGTGCCACGCTCCGCCTTCCTGCCTGAATGTCGTATAGAAATACGGGAAGCTGTTGATGACGGCCACAAACGCCCTCCTGACCGCCCCGGCATCTGACCACTTTTCCGTAAAAATAAACTCCCTGTACATATCAGCCCCTGCGCTGTGATACATAAGCGCATACTGCTGCGGTGCCAGAGGATACCGGTCTTTTTGCTCCTTCCGGCTCTTTTCTGCCTGATCCGCCCGGCTGATCCGTTCCGAAAGCGAGCGGATTGTCGTGCCTCCGGCCATCAGGTCGGACAGCTTCAGTTCCACTCCGATTTCGCTGATCACTTTGGAAGCAAGCTCTATATAGGATAAGGAGGTGAACCCGATTTCCTCAAAAGGAACCGTAACACCAAACTCCCCGTATCCTACGATCCCTGTACAAAGATCAAACAGAGTGCGTTCCATATCATTTGCGGGCCGGACGATTTCCGACGCTTTCCGGACCGGCCTGGGCAGTGCCTTTTTATTTACCTTCTGGTTCTGGTTCAGCGGAATGCTCTCAATCTGCATCGTCACAGCGGGCACCATGTAGTAAGGCTTGCGGGCCGCGATGAACTCATTGAGCGCGTTGATATCGATCTCCGTGTCCGACACAATATACGCCGCAATAAATTTTCCTTCACTGCCCTCGCTGTCAAACGCCTGTACCGTGGCATCCTTAATCCCGGGGAATTCACGGATCACAACCTCGATTTCAGGCAGCTCGATCCGGAAGCCCCTGATCTTCACCTGGCCATCGTTCCTGCCGACGAAGTCATAGCTGCCATCGGGGAGCAGACGTACGATATCCCCCGTGTGGTATGCGCGCGCATACTCAGGATCGTTTGAAAACGGGTTCCCGACAAACGCCTTGTCTGTCAGCTCAGGTTTGTTCAGATACCCGCGCCCGACGCCGCGCCCGGCGATCAGAAGCTCCCCGGGAACCATAGGCGGCAAACGGCGCATATGCTCGTCCGCAACATAGCATTTATAGTTTGTCAAAGGTTTTCCTATGGGGATCCTGTCATAATGCTTTTCCATAGGAAATACGGTCGTAAAAATCGTGCACTCAGTGGGACCGTATACGTTGAAAAGCTTTGTCGTGACCTCCGGCCTGAGCTCCACACCGGCCAGTCTTTCTCCGCCTGTCGACAGGAAGCGCAGCGTGGGCACATTGCCGACGGCATAGAACTGCCGTCCCACCTGGGTCGTCATAAAGCTGTGGGTGATTCCCACGCGATTGAACCACGCCTCCATCGCCTTCAGATCCAGCCGGATCTCCTCCTCCACGATACACGTACACGCACCCGCGGTCAGTGCAGGGTACAGATCCATCATACAGGCGTCAAATCCAAAGCTGGCATACGCTGCTACCCGGCCCGTTTCGTCGAGCTGATAATAATCCTGATACCAGCGGCAGAAATTGGCCAGGGAGCGGTGTTCGAGCATGACGCCCTTCGGCACGCCGGTGGACCCGGAGGTGTACAGTAAAATGAAGAGGTCCTCCGGTGCAGGGCCGGTTTTCACCCTTTCGCATCCGGGAAGCGAAGGGATGTCCTTCAGCAGCAGTACCGGTCCCGTATAGTCCGGCACCTTTTCAAGCAAATCTTCATCAGCAATCAACAGTTTACAGGCGGCATCGTCCATCATGAAGGCCAGGCGCTCTGCGGGATAGCCCGGATCGAGCGGCTGGTAGGCCGCGCCGGTTTTGAGCACGCCCAGTGCCGTGACGGGCATATATTCGCAGCGGGGAATCAGGATGGAAACAACACTTCCTCTTCCGATCCCCTGTCCGGCAAGATACCCCGCGATACGCTCGGATACCTCGTCAAGCTCAGAGTATGTAAGGACCTTGTCTTTAAAAAGAACCGCCTCATGACCGGGATATCGCTCAGCGGATGTACGGAACATCGATACAAGATCCGTCACAGGATAATCGGCCTGAGTGTCATTGAAGGCATCCATCTTCAAAATGTCTTCATCTGTAGTCAGGCAGATGTCTGAAAGCGTTCCTCCTCCGCACAGTCCGGCAATGATCTGTATGTACAGTGCGGCCATGCGGCGGATGGTCTCCTCCTTATATGTGTCTGCCGCATATTCGAAGCACAGTGCATAATCGCCATCGGACTGTTTGATCACATGCAGCGTAAGAGAAGCCATGACGTCACGGGAAGCAAACAATTCCATAGGAATGCTGCGCCCGTCCATGGAAAGATCCGTAAACATTTCCCCCTGATAGACAAAGAAATTGTCCGGTCTGACCGAATACGCACCCAGAAGAGCCGAATAATCCACATGGTCATGATTCACCAGGTCATGGAAAAGCTCCTGTACCTGCTTTATGAAAGTCAGGCCGCTCTCTTTCTCATCAATCCTGACAAATACGGGTATATTGTGCACCAGCATGCCCACCGTGTTCATGAGCACGGGATCATGCCTCCCGTTCTCCCCCGCAAAAAACAAAACGTTCTTCTGCCCGCACATAAGCGCCAGCATATACGCGTAAGCCGTCATAAACAGACTGGATTCGGTGAGGCCGTTCTGTGCAAGGGTCGGGAGCAGCATTCCCGAAAGCTCCTTCTTGCGCGTATATAACGTCGTATTGAATGTTCCCAATACACCGGCAGACTCCGCAAGCACCGGATCGTCATCGGCATAGAGCGCCGTATCGCCGTCCATCTCATCAAGCATAAGGCGGTATCGGTCTTCATCGGCTCTCATGTCCTCTTTATGTGCAGACTCATAAAGCGCCAGCGTGAGATTGCTCATATCCTCCTCCGCCATCGCATTTCCGTTATACACTGACGCAATATTTCTCGCGACGATGGACAAAGAGGTGCCGTCGCTGACCAGATGGTGGGCCGTGCAGACAAAAAACAGTCCCTCCGGTGTATGGAACACCGCGGCCCGGCAAAGAGGTCCCTCCTCAAGATGAAACGGCTCCTTGCTGACGCTTTGAGCCAGGACTTCCCGGTCTGTTTCCTCCGTCTCAATCTCAGCCACGGTGATGTGCACATTCTTGAGCGGGAAGAGACACGGCTCATTGTTCACGATTCGCGCAGCTGATCGGAAAACGGGATAATGGTTCAGCACGGTTTCGGCTGCAAGGATCAGCCGCGGCGCGTCCGTGCCGTCCGGTAAAAACAATCCGAACGTGTTGTTGTAGGCGGTCTCCTTCCCCGGCCGCAGACAGTCCAGATAAATGCTCATCTGTGCCCGGGTCAGGGGATATGCGTCCGCCACATGCCCTTTGAAACCGACCAGCGGGGACTGCTGACCCTTTGAGGCAGAAAGCGCCCTTGGTGTATGCGCGTCAAATATTTCGGCCGCGGCAACAGGCACCCTCATTTCCTGCAGTAGTCTTTGCAGCATGATGACCTTAATGGAATCCCCGCCCAGGAAGAAAAAGTCATCATCGATACCGATACCGGAGACGTCAAGCACCTGCTCATAGGCCCTGACGATCTTCTCCTGCAGCTCGTTTTCGGGAGCCGCGTAAACCGTCCGTCTTTCTCCCGCATCAGGATTTTTAAGAGCGCCGCGGTCGAGCTTGCCGTTTGCATTGACCGGCAGAGTGTCAAGGCGCACAAAAAAGGACGGGATCATATAATCCGGCAGCATGCCCTTCAGGGCCTCCCGGATCACTGATTCGTCTGTTTCTTTCTTCAAAACATAATAAGCCGTAAGGAACGTCTGCCCCGAAGCATCGGTAAAATCCTTTACGGCCGCGTCCGCAATCCCTTCGATTTTTCTGAGCTTTGCTTCGATCTCACCCGGTTCGACGCGCTGTCCGTTGATCTTCACCATCCAGTCCATGCGGTTCAGATAGACAATGTTCCCGTCAGGCAGCCGCTTCCCCAGATCCCCGGTATGGATCATCACGTCAAAACCGTCCCTTTCTTTAAAGGGGTTGGGAACAAAGACCTTCGCGCTCTCCTCCGGAAGATTTAAATACGCCTTTCCGAAATGGCCTGTCACGCAGATCTCGCCCTCTTCGGCTTCCTGCCCGTTTTCGTCCAGCAGATAGACCTCCGTTCCTTTGAAGGGTTTCCCTACAGGTGTGTTCTCATACGGGCGGTCCACTTCAAACTGAAGCACGCCTGCCACGGTCTCGGACATACCGTAGGTGTTAAAAATCTTAAATTGATCGCTCCATATGCCGCTTAAACGTTCGCTCCCCGTCATGACCTTTTTCAGCGTATTGCCAGCGGGTTTAAAATAACGCAGGACCTTCGGACTGATAAAGGTGGCGGTGACCTGATGCTCTGCCAGGTATTCCGCAAGGAGCTGGGGATCGCGCATGACCGACGTCGGGATGATGACGTTTGTGCAGCCGGCTGCAAGTCCGCAGAACAGGCTTTTACTGCCTGCGATAAAGAAAAACGGGGCTCCCAGGCCAAAAACATCCTCTTCTGCGACGATCGGGTGAATGCTGCAGGAAAGCGCGCGCTGGTCTATGATCACGCCCTTGGGATTTCCGGTGGAGCCTGAGGTGTACACCAGAGCGGCCGTATCCTCATCGGAAACGACCGCCTCTTTCTCAACAACCTGACAGCTGCCGGCATCGGCAAAGAATTCCGGTGTTACAACAAGAGCCGCCGAACAGTCCTTATAAATGTATTCCAGCCGTTCTTTCGGATACCGGCCGTTCACGACCGCAAAGGCTGCCCCCAGCTTTAATGAAGCCAGCATAGCCGCCACCGCGTCGATTCCGGCAGGCAGTACAAGCGCAACGGTATCGTTCTGCCTCACATCACAAAGACGCATCTTCTCCGCAATCCGCCCCGCGTACCTGTCCAGTTCGCTATAGGATATCTTTCTTCCTTCCGGTTCGATGACTGCAGGCTTATCTCCCTGTTTTTCCACCTGCTTTTTGAACCGTTGAAGCAGTGTGCAATGGCTCATAATGATGGTCTCCTTTATCTAGATCACGATACGATTCCGTGTACTCCGATCGGATTCCATTATTATATCCAACACATTATTCGTAATCAAACTTTTTATTTTCAGAAAAGGTCCAATGCAGCAGCTCCTTAAATGTCATCATCCTTTAATTCCGGATAATAGCCATGATGCCCTTTGCGCTTCGCAGCGCGGCCTCTTTGAAATGGTTCCCGGGATTCAGTTCCCAGGTCACATCAATGCCAAGTTCCTTGTAATAGGCGATGAGTGCCTGCATATTCTCCTGTACAGTCTTAAACACCTTATTCCTGCTCTTTGCTTCTTTATCTCCAAGGGAGAGATACAGCTTCTCAGGTTTGCGCCTGATCTCATGTGTCATGCAGTATTCTTTGAATTCAGGAAACCACAGTGAGCCTGACATACTCGCCACACGGTCAAACGCATCCGTCTTATACATTGCATAAACGGCAAACAGACCGGCGAGAGAGTACCCTGCGATACCCAGATACACCGGTTCTCCCTTTATGTGTTCTTTTGCTGTCGGAATGATCTCATGAAGAAGCAGATCAAGATATTCGTCCGCACCGCCTGTGCAGGGTGTATCATTCTCGGAAAGCGGCGGACAGTACCAGGGTGTCAGATCGTGATCCCAATTCAGATTTCCTATACAGAGAAGGTTGAAATCATCCGCTCCAAGTTCTTTTAGTTCATCCACTACAGACTGTCCATCACCGTCATAGTGATTCAGTATGATCAGCGGGCCGTTCTCTTTTGCAGATAGATACAATGTCATCAATTTCCCGCAATTGCTGTATTTCATAATCTCCATGGATCACTTCTCCCTCTTGACTTTTGCCGGTATTCTATTCCATCATGGTCTGGGGATTTAAGCACGAGAAGGACATTCCGGGTTCCATCGATGATCAGGTTGATATTGCCTCGTTTTTTATTACTGTTCGACTGTTCCGTTCCTGACTGCATCGGCAAAGGCCAAGATGCTTTCTGATTTCATGATAGCAAGTCCTTGTTTTTCATCGCCAAGTACCACCAACTGATCTCCAGGTGAAATCTCAAATATCTTTCTTGCTTTAGCAGGAATCACAATCTGCCCTTTA
>CACXFK010000237.1 GCA_902766945.1 uncultured Lachnospiraceae bacterium
AAGGGCATAAAAAATGGACGGTACAGGGCTCGAACCTGCAACCCCTCACACGTGAAGCGAGTGCTCTCCCATTGAGCTAACCGTCCGCGAATGATTATAGCACCAGTTCAAAAAAATGGCAACACCATTTTGCAAAGGAGGACAGAGCATTGAAAATCGGGTTTGGAAGCGACCATGCGGGGATTGAACTGAAGCTTCAGCTGATGGAGTACCTTACCGCGCAGGGGCATGAATGTACGGACTACGGCAACTATGATCCGAATGACAGAGGCGACGACTATCCGGTTCCGGGAAGAAAGGTGGCGGAAGCGATCCGGGCAGGAGAAGTCGAGAAGGGCGTAACGATCTGCGGAACCGGCCTCGGCATTTCGCTCGCAGCCAATAAGGTGCCCGGGATCCGGGCGTGTGTCTGCAGCGAGCCGTATACGGCCGCGATGTCTGTCCGGCACAACAACTGCCAGATCGTCTCGATGGGGGCGCGCGTCGTCGGTCGGGAACTGGCGAAGGTGATCGTGGATGCCTTCTTCGGCTCCGAGTTTGAAGGCGGCCGCCACGCCGCACGCGTGGATATGATCACGCAGATCGAGAAGGATTACGGAATGCAGTAAGGTGCATTACATAGGAGATCCGGTGACAAATCGGCGGAAGTGTAGCCCGCTGCGGTACACTTCCGCCGGTTTGCTTTTTGCGGCAGGATGTGAGCCCAGTATAATAAGAGATCAGGCGAGGACGGTTTCCCGTCCGGGTATTTTATGTTTGCGTGGTATGATTTATGGCATTGTGGCAGACAAATCTTATAGCAGTCGGACTGTCGCTGGACGTATTCGCGTACTGCCTGTACAAAGGCGCGATGGTCTCTGAAATCAATAAAGCCGAACTGACGAAAATGGTGCTTTTATTTACGGCTTTCCAGACGCTGATGCTGGTTGCCGGAAATGCAGTCACCTGGATCCCGGCGATCCATAACAGCTACGGTCAGGCAAACCGGCTGTGGAAGTTCCTGGCGTCGCTCATGTTTTTCGGAATCGGCGTGATCATGATCCTGAAATCCTTTTCCAGAAGGAAAAAGAAGATCCGGGAACAGAAAGAAGACATATACAATTATCATCTGATCACGCTGTGGGCATTTATCACGTCGGTGGATGCCCTGATCGCAGGAATCGGCTTCAGTTTCCTGGGGATCGGCCTGATCGCGGCGGCGCTCTTTGTGGCGATCTTTACTGCGGGAGCGGCGGTTCTCGGCTTTTTCTGCGGGTACCGGCTCGGCTGCGGACCAATGAATAAATTTGTAACAGTCGGCGGATGTCTTGTGCTGATCGGAGGCATCGATCTGTTCGCGAATTATGTTACAGCAATACGCTAACCGATATGTTTTTTAATGAAGGAGGAACAACAGATGGCATCACTTGCTCATGCTGCAGAGCGCAAAGCGTTTGAGATCGCAATCAGCCAGGCGGTCAAATATGTGAAGAAGGAAGGCGTCGACAAGAGCGAGCAGATCGGTAAGATCATCGATCTTGTAAAGAAGGTGATGGGAAACTCTTTTTCCGATGAGCAGTACGAAAAAGCCAGATGGACCATCACGTCTCCCGAAAGCAAGTGGTCGCGCTTTTTTGCAAAGGGATTTGATGAGATCGACGAAGGCGTTTTGACCAAGGCCTTCCTCAATATGGGCTACGAGGCATTTTTACGCGGGACCAAAGCAACAAGAAAGAACCGCGAAAAGTATGACTGCAATATCCCGTGGCTGATTCTGCTTGACCCGACCAGTGCCTGCAATCTGCACTGCACGGGCTGCTGGGCCGCGGAGTACGGCCATAAGCTGAATCTCACTTTTGACGAGATCGACGGCATCATCACACAGGGCAAGGAGCTCGGCATCCATTTCTACATCTTCACCGGCGGCGAGCCGCTTGTGCGGAAAAAGGACGTGCTGGCTCTTGCCGAGAAGCACAATGACTGTGAGTTCCATATCTTCACAAACGGAACGCTGATCGACGAGCCGTTCTGCAAGGAAGTGCAGCGTCTCGGGAATTTGAGCTTCGGCGTTTCCGTGGAAGGGTTTGAGGAAGTCAATGACGGCCGCCGCGGAGACGGCGTCTTCGATAAAGTCATGCACGCCTTCGACCTGATGAGACAGTACGGACTGATCTTCGGAGCCTCCTGCTGCTACACGAGGGCCAATATCGCGACGATTACGAGCGATGAATTCCTGACGATGCTCGAAGACAAGGGCTGCCGCTATGCGTGGTATTTCCATTACATGCCGGTCGGAAACGACGCGGATGTAAACCTGCTTCCGACGATGGAGCAGCGCGAATATATGCTGTACAAGGTTCGTGAGATCCGCCGCGAGCGCATGCTGTTCACGATGGACTTCCAGAACGACGGCGAGTTTGTCGGCGGCTGCATCGCCGGCGGACGCAATTACTGCCACATCAACAGCAACGGCGACGTGGAGCCCTGCGTGTTCATCCATTATTCCAACGCGAACATCCGCGAGAAGAGCCTCATCGAGTGCCTGCAGCAGCCGCTGTTCCAGGAATACCGGAACCGCCAGCCGTTCAACAAGAACCTGCTTCGTCCCTGCCCGATGCTGGAAAATCCGCAGATGCTTCAGGAAATGGTCGAAAGATCCGGCGCGCACAGCACGGACCTGACTTCACCCGAGACCGTCCAGCACCAGTGCGAGAAGTGCTATCAGTACGCGCGCGACTGGGCGCCCAGAGCAGACCGCATCTGGAATATGAAAGAGCATCCGGAGAAGAAGTATGAGAACTTCAAGAACTGGAGACCGAAGACGGATCCGAAGGATTACTATTCCAACGAGGATTCGCTGACGCCGGAGGACCGCGAAGACGACGCGAAGGCAGCCGTTCTCGTGGAGCAGTGGAAAGCGGA
>CACXFK010000238.1 GCA_902766945.1 uncultured Lachnospiraceae bacterium
GTGACGCGGCCGATCGAGGAGCGGCAGGCCGGAGGACTCGGCATTTTCCTTGTGAAAAAGACGATGGATGACATGCAGTACACGTATAAGGACGGGCAGAATATCCTGACGATTAAAAAGTTCTTCTGATCTGTCATGAGAGGAGGCGATCGCGTGATGAAACGAATTGCAGCTTGTTTCCTGGCTGTACTCATGGCTTTATCGCTCCCGGGGGGCACGGCCCCTGTTTTTGCGCTGGAGCTGCTGAGCGAAGAACCTGAACCTGCAGATGAAGAAAGAACCGATTCGTCTGCCGGAGCGGCCGCGGCTGATCCGGAAGCGGAAGCGGCCAGCCTGGCCGATTGGATCATGAGCCTTGATCCGGAGGAACTGGAAAAAGCGCTCGATACCATCCTGAATGCCGTGTCCTCGGAATCTTTTCAGTCGCTGATCGTTCACAAGGAGGTCCAGGATCTGATCCTCACGATCCTGAACAAGGCGAAGGATTTTGTCCTTGAGGAGCCGGATCTCGCGAAACAGATCTGTGATAAGATCGGGATCCCGGAAGCGGCGCTCTGCTTTTTATCAGAAGGCCTGATGTTTGCCGACTCGACGAAAGAAGAACTGGAACAGTATATCGGGAGCGAAAACGAAACCGCCGCGATCGAAGCGGCGAGCCTGTTGCTTCATAATCCGGACATTCAGGACAAGCTGAATCAGATTGCCGGATATCTCAAGGAGGTGTTGTGATGACGGCAGCCGGATTCGAAAAGCAGGTGCCGGCCGGCCTGATCTTTTTTGAAGGCCACGAGAAGCCGAGACAGTACGTGCTTTTTAAGCGAGCGGTGATAAAGGGCAGATGCCCGATGGAAGTCTTCACGACCACATCGCTTCAGCTGGAATATCCTTTCCTTGACGAGGAACAGTGTGAGATCTTTTTGGACAAGGGCGAGTGGAAATTCCGGAATCTGTCCGAAGACGTGTTTACCTTCGTGGGCGGCAGGAACGTAGAGAAGGGCGGGGTCGTGACGCTTCATGACGACACGGTCATCCGTCTTGCGAACGGCCGCATGCTGACCGCGATCTTCGTGAGCCGGTTTGTGAGCGGCCGTGACTGGCAGTTCATCGATATGGACGACGGCCGTCATGAGGTCCGCATCATGGACGTGCATGCGGACGGGGGCGAAGCCGCGATGAGACTGGAGTATGAGGACGGCCGCTGGAAACTCCGGGAAATGCAGGCGAAAAATGTGCTGCATAACGGTGAGGAAGTGGACGGCATTGCCCGGATCCGGATCGACGACTGCATCCAGATCGGCGATACCCGGTTTATATTTGAAGGCTCCGGCCTTGTATACGGCTACCAGATGGAGCAGAGCGGCCTGTCGATCAACATCGATGAGCGGAGCGTACACAAGGCGCTGAAGAAGGTGGCCCTGCTCAAGGACATCAACCTGCAGATCGAGCCCGGAAATATGGTGCTCATCCTTGGCGGCTCGGGCGCCGGCAAGAGTACTTTCGTAAATGCCGTGACCGGATACGAAAAGGCCAGAGCGTCCATCAAAGAGGGCGATCTGGATTACTACAGGGACTACGGCAAGGTCAAGCACAGGATCGGATTTGTGCCGCAGGAAAATCTTCTCCGCGAGGAGGACACGGTCGGCGATACGATCCGCAACGCGGCCGATATGCGTCTCCCGCAGAGCATGCCGGCGGAAGAGAAGGAGAACCGGATCAAAGCGGTTCTTGAGACATTCGGCCTCTCCGGACGCGAGAAGGAGCTTGTCTCCAAACTCTCCGGCGGCCAGAAGAAGCGTCTGTCGATCTGCACCGAATTTGTGGCGTCTCCGTCCCTCTTTATTCTTGACGAGCCGGATTCCGGACTTGACGGGATCATGGCCACGGAGCTGATGGAGAACCTTCGTCTCATCGCGTGCCAGGGCCGCATCGTCATGGTTATCACACACGCGCCGGACCGCGTGGCCCATCTCTTTGACAAGGTGATCGTGCTCGCGAAGGGGACGGAGGACAAAGTCGGGCAGCTGGCCTTTTTCGGCGGAATCCAGGAGGCGCGGGATTTCTTCAACGCGCCGACGATGGAGGAGATCGTCCGCCTGATCAATGCGAAAAATGAAGGCGGTTCCGGCAGGGCCGATGAATTTATCGAGAAGTATAAGCCGTATGCCGAAGAGCGGGACCGCCAGCGCTCGCGGAAGTCACTGTTCCGCAGCGACGACGAGGATGAAAAGAACAGCATCGCAAACGCCGTGTCCGAGAAAGAGGAACAGACCGGCTCGGTCCGGTACAAGACGCGTCTTGAGCAGATCCCGGTCTATCTGGGCAAACAGTTCCGGCTTTTCATCACGGAGAAAAACTGGAAGGTGATCCCGATGTCGGCGCTGATCGCCTATCTGGTCATGTACGTCCTCGGGAAAAGGATGTTCCGGAACATGGAGTACACCAAGTACGGTTCGATGGCCCTGATCATGGTCTGCGTCTGGAACGGTATGTTCAACGCGATCCAGTCGGTCTGCAAGGAGCGGAATATCATCAAGAGGGAACACCGGTCGGGGCTTCACATATCGTCCTATCTGGCGTCCCACATGATCTATCAGGCGGTGATCTGCCTGATCCAGGTGGTGATCACGCTGGTCATCTTCAAAGCATTCGGGATGTACTTCCCGAAGACCGGCCTGGTTACCGGCCTCTTCGTGCTGGATGTCGGCATTTCCATGTTCCTCGCGACCTATGCCTCCGACATGCTGGCGCTGATGGTGTCCTGCATCGCGCACACAACGACCGGCGCGATGACGATCATGCCGTTCCTCATGGTGATCCAGCTTGTCTTCGCAGGCAGTATCTTCCCGATCGAAAAGCCTCTCGCGAAGCGGTTGTCCTACGCGACGATCAGCAGCTGGGGCATCACGTCCGTCAACATCGCAGCGGACTATAACAGCCAGAAATCCTCGGTGCTCTATGCCGCGCTGAACAGCATGAACGGAAATGATGACGAGCTGATGGGGAAGATTCACGACGTGCTGGAGATCAGGGACGTCAGGGACCGCATAGAAGAGTACACCGCCGAAAAGCTGCAGGTGGAAGAATACAAATACAGCAGGAAAAACCTTCTGACCTGCTGGGGCGTTCTGGCCGGCTTTTCGGTGCTTTACACGCTGATCGGGCTGATTGCTTTGGAATTTGTCGATAAAGACAAGCGGTGACTGCAGATGCCCGTCCGGCGGCCGCGGTTTAAAAGGAAGGAGCGGAGCGGATCGCGCAGACCCGCTGCACAAACACTGAATCTGTATGATGGAAGAGAAGAAGACAATTGACGAGGAGCAGAGCAGGCTCCTCCAGAAAATGATCGAGAGGCAGGAAAAAGACATCCTGATCAGCCGCATAACGGCGATCGCCGAATGTGCCCTGCTCGCCGTCCTTGTGATCGTATTCGGGATCCTCGTGCCGAAATTCTTCAAGACCGTCGCCAGAGTCGAGGAGTCAATGGACCGCGTCGACATGCTGGTTGCGGACGCGGAGACGGCGCTCACGGACCTGACGGGCCTTGCGGAAGACGCGGAGGTTACGCTCGGACGGATCAAGACGCTGGCCCAGGATGCGGATACGGTGCTGCAGGACAATGATGAGGCGCTTACGCAGGCAATTGATAATTTCAACAGCGTCGATTTCGAAAGCCTGAACCGATCCATTTCCCATATTGCCGACGTGATCGAACCGATCGTCGAGCTGCTGCAAAGATGGAAGTAGCAGGCTGTTCTTGTGAAAAATGGAAGCAGCAGGCTGTTCTTGTGAAAAGTCACGATTTTGAGGAGGTGAAACCACCAGATCCTGTCATTATGATGGGACCCGCCACAGGATCTGGTTCATCTGTGTACGATTTTAGCCGGAAAACGGGCCGGAATCAGCTCCGTAAGGGGCGAAAATATGAACAGAAAATTAAAATATTACAGAAATGCTACAAATTAAAGTGGCATTTATTAAATAAGTGTGATATATTATACAGCGTGTAGTACATGAAAGATGTCAACGAAATGCCGAGGGCGTGTGCGGAAAGCTCTGCATACACCGGTGAGATGAAGATCAGGAGATTTTTATGAAAACAAGATCTGTATTCAAAGCATTTATGTTCTGTCTGACAATGGCTATGCTGCTGTGCTTCAGCATTCCGGTATTTGCGGCAGGATCGGTCAAGATGACCGTTAAGACAAAATGCACGACAGTTAAGAAAACCGTTACGGCGGGCAGCAGCACGGTCTGCAACGTCGAGTACGGCGACATCGCTCTTATGAACGACTACGTCACGTTCAAGACGTCGAAGTCTTCCGTGGCGACGGTCAGCAAGAAGGGCGTCATTTCCGCCAAGAAGGCCGGAACGGCTGTGATCACGGCCAAATTCGGCAAGAGCTCCGCAAAGGTGTCCCTGACCGTGAAGGCGGCGAAGGGATCGGCTGCAAAGACGGCGCTCCGCAAGAAGATTGTCAGCTACGCGAAGCATTTTGTGGGAATCCTTCCTTATAAATGGGCCGGCAATTCCCTGAAGACCGGTACAGACTGCTCGGGCTTTGTGTATCTGATTTTCAAGAAGTACGGCATCCACACGCCGCGCTCCGCGAGTGAGTTCCAGAAACTCTCCAATATCAAATACAAAGATCTGCAGGTGGGTGACGTCGTGGTCTATAAAAACGGCGGCCACGTTGCGATCTATATCGGCAATGACAAAGTTGTACACGCGAAGGGGTCGGATTACGGCACTGTGATCGACAGCATGTGGTACGGCAAGCCGACCGGGTATGTAAGCTTTATCAAATAATCAGACAGTACTATGTAAGTGCAAAAAAGATGCGGCTGTATTGCTGTGAATGTGTTCACTGCAATGCAGCCGCTTTTGTGCATTCTGTACGAAAACGTTTTCGTTCCTTGCGGAACGCCGCTTGGCGCGTTACAATACGGCAATAGACCAGGAGATGAAGCATGTTCCCGAATGCGAAGCATGAGGGCTGCAGACTTCGCATCCGGAAACAGTAAATCAACGTACCTATCGCCAATATGGGAGGAGGAGGGCATGAGCGGCTTTTATGCGCTCCGGAAAGGACATTATGCTCAGCAGCAGAGATCTGACAAAGAAATACGCATCCGTTACGGCGGTTGACCATGTGACACTGGATCTTGAGGCAGGCCATATCTATGCCATGCTCGGTCCGAACGGGAGCGGTAAGACAACCTGGATGAAGATGGCCGCCGGTCTGGTCAAGCCGACTTCGGGCGCGATCGAACTGGACGGCAGAACGATCAGCCCGGACACGAAGCGCGACGTGGCCTATATGTCGACCGAGCCGTATTTTTATAGCTGGATGACCGTAAAGAACGTCGGGAAGTACTATAAGGACTTCTTTGATGATTTCTCAATTGAGAAATACCGCCATCTCCTTGACCGCATGGAACTGACTGAGGCGATGAAAACGAAGAACCTCTCCACCGGTATGATGGCGAAGCTGAAGATCGCCGTGACGATGGCAAGAAATGCCAGGGTGATCATGCTGGACGAACCGCTGAACGGGATTGACCTGATCGCAAGGGACGCGATCGTCAAGTCGATTCTCGAAGTGGCGGAACGCGACACCTTGCTTCTCGTGTCGAGCCACATGGTGGAAGAACTCGAAACATTTGCCGACCGAGCCGTCTTTATGAAACACGGCAAGCTTATCCTCACGACGGGGATCCGGGAGCTCTCTGACCGGGAAGGAAAAACCATCGTCGAGAAATACCGCGAGATTTACGGGCATACGGGAGGAGATGAGTCAAAATGAAACTGATGAAATATGAATTGAGGAAGACCTGGTTCCCGAAAGTGATCGCGCTCCTTCTGACGGCTGTCGCGGAGGTGATCTTCCTCATCGGCTTTGCCATGAAGAAGGACAATATGCTCATGACGGGGATCCTGATGCTCACGCTCGTGACATTTTTCGCCCTGTTTTATATCGGACTTGACTCCCTTCTGGTCCTGAATAAGGACCTCAACACCAAACAGGGCTATATGCTGTTCATGACTCCGCGGAACAGCTTCAGCATCCTCGGTGCGAAGATTCTGGAAAATGGCGTCTCCATCCTTTTGGGCGGCGTATTTTATCTGGCACTGGCCGCACTGGACATCTCGCTTGTTGCGGACAAGCTTCAGATTCAGCAGAGCCTGGTCGATATGCTGGAGCAGATGCTGAACAGCATGTCCCCGATTAAAGTGGAACTGTCCTTCAGGCTGTTCGCCATTATTGTCCTGACCGTGCTGGTGAGCTGGCTGTCCACGATCGTGGTCGGCGCTTTTGCGATCATCCTGTCTTCGACGCTGTTTACCGGAAAAAACTGGAACCTGATCCTTAGCGTCGTCATCTATTTTGCGGTCAGTTTCCTGATGTCGTACCTCGCGGGCAAGATGCCGTCCGGGGCTGCTGACCGCTATTTCCTGTTCCGGTCCCTGGTCTATCTGGCTTTTGCCGCGGTATTTTATGTTCTTTCCTGCGTACTGATGGAGAAAAAGCTCAGTGTATGAGCCCTGGCTATGAGCGCCTCTGTCCATGAGACGGGAACCGGGCAGAAATCGGCAAAATACAGGCCGGCTGATTGCGCAATCCGACAGTTTATGGTAGGATAACGGTGTATTTTTCAGAAAACTGCTGTGCTTTTCGGCTGCGGCCGGAGATTCAGGAAGGAGGCTCACATGGATCTGAAGGAAAAGCTGAGTGAAGTAAAGGGCAAGGTCGATGAAGTGCTTGAAAAGACCGATCTTGACGAAAAACTGATCGCCGGCGCGAAGGAACTCAAAGGCAAGGTCGGCGAAATGCTTGAGAAGACCGATCTGGACGAGAAGCTGAAGGACGGCGCGAAGGAACTGAAGGAAAAAGTCGGCGAAGCGCTTGAAAAGACCGATCTGGATGAGAAGCTGAAGGACGGCGCGGAAAAGCTCAAGGGCAAGGTTGACGAGCTCCTCAAATAATTCA
>CACXFK010000239.1 GCA_902766945.1 uncultured Lachnospiraceae bacterium
TCCGCCGGAGGCTTCAATCTTTGACACGAGCTTTGGACTCATGTCAAAGACGAGTTTCTCCTGCACATTCCTCTCATGACTGAAGTTACGAGAATCCTGTGTCAAAGATTGACTTTTCCGTGATTATACTCCAGGTTCGTCTCCTTTCCTATGCGGATATTCACCTCTTGCACCCGCGATTTTTGATGTTCATGATCCGTTCAGCCGCTTCACCGGATTTCGGTGTACACACGCTTTCCGTCTTTTTCTTCCGACTTCATCAGTGAGATCTTCGTCACCGTCATATCGCCTTTCGGCGCAGGAACGCTCTTCCAGTTCCCGGCCGCTTTGCGGATGATCGTGATGTGCGGGACAAACTTTTTGCGGTCATAGCGGACGCCGATTGAGTCCAGAGCGTCGCGCACGCTCTTGACGATGGAGGCGATCCCCTGGTTCCCTTTCATCCCGACATAAAGCAGGTCGTCAAAGGTTCCCATTTCCGTAAGGGACAGACGGCACGGTTTGAAAGAGACCAACTGAAGGGCTTCCCGGATCCGGGCCGTCTCCGTTGTCTCGCCGATAAAAGCAAGCGTCAGGTGAAGATTCTTCACCGGGACATAGTTTCCTTTGACGCCGGCTTTTTTCAGTTCATGCATGGTGCCCGTGAGCGTCGTCTTCAGTTCATCAGACAATTGGATCGCCACAAAGAGTCTCATCGCATTCATCCTCCGTTTTCTACCATCTGAGAACGCCTGCCTTTTCCAGTCTCTCCCGGATGAGAGGCCCGGCCGCCGCCGCTGCGCAGATCTTGATCAGATCGAGCAGGATAAACGGCACTACGCCGACCTTCAGGGCCGCGGAGAAGGACATCCCCGCCGTGTACGCGAGATATGCGCTTCCCAGAAGATACGGGATCCAGGTCGCCGCCTCAAATGCCGCGATATGAATCAGGCGGTTTTTCCGACAGCGCCCGACAGCCCATCCGCAGACAAAAATCATGGGCAGGAAACCGATAATATAACCGCCGGTCGGGCCGAACAGCTTCTGCGGGCCGCCCGCGTAACCGGAGAAAACCGGAAGTCCCGCAAGCCCGAGCAGCATATAGATGAAAAATGCCGCGGCGCTGATCTTCGTACCGACCAGATAGACCATAAAATAGAGAGCGAGATTTGTCAATGAGATCGGGATCGGGCCGATCGGCAGAGACATCGGGCCGAGTATGCAAAGCACCGCCGCCATGAGTGCGGTGACCGCGATCATGAGTGTCTTGTTGTCTGTGTGTCCGTTCGCTGTCTTTCCTGCTGTCAAAGCGGTTTTACCTCCAGTCCGAGTTCTTCAAGCATACCGCGGTCTTCCGCAATCGTGGAGCCCGACGTCGTCAGCATGTTGCCGGTGATCGACGCATTCGCGCCGGATGAGAAGCACGCCTTTCCGTTGTCACGCATCAGTGCGCGTCCGCCCGCGAGCCGGATCTGCGCTTCCGGATTGAGATACCGGAACATCGCGACCGTTCTCAGGATTTCCTCCTCCGTAAGGCGGGTCCGGTGCTCGAGCGGCGTGCCCGGGATCGGCATCAGAGAGTTGATCGGGATGGACGGAATCTGAAGTTCCGCGAGCGTCAGCGCCATATCGACGCGGTCGGAAAAGGTCTCCCCCATACCGATGATGCCGCCGCTGCAGACCGTAAGGGAAGCCGCCTGCGCCCGCCGGATATTGGCGATCTTGTCGTCAAACGTGTGCGTCGTGCAGATCTCCGGGAAAAAACGCCTTGACGTCTCGATATTGCAGTGCACATTCCGGATCCCCGCATCATGGAGTCTCTGAAACTGCTCTTCGGTAAGGAAGCCGATCGAGCAGCAAAGCTCCGCCTTCAGTTCCCTGCCCATCCGTCCGAATATCCGGATCAGTTCTTCGAACTCTTCATCGGTCGGACCTTTGCCCGAGTTCACGATCGATACGCGGTCCACGCCCTCCGCATCCATCGCCGCGGCTTCTTTCATAATGACCTCTTCCGGCAGCAGTCCGTGCACTTCGCAGGACGTGTGATGGTGCGCCGACTGCGCGCAGAAGCGGCAGTTCTCGGAGCACTTACCGCTCCTGCCGCTTATGATCGTACATAAATCAACCTTTTTGCCGCAAAGCGCCGTCCGGATCCGGTCGGCTCCATTTGTCAGATCACGCAGATCAACGAAAAGAAAAAACGAAAGATCGTCTTCTCTCGTAAGACGTCTCCCGTTTATAATCTCATCGGCCAGTTTCCTCACATCCATTGCTGCTGTCCTCTTCCTTTCAATTGTCACCCTGTTTGATTTATATGGTTGACAATCAAGGATTATAGCAGTGTTTTGAGGGACTGTCAATTTTGGAACATCTTCACTTTCGTACCTTTATTCCACGCCGCGTACCGGAGATAACAGAACAGCGCGCTGATCAGCCAGGAGATCCCGGTCGTCAGCCAGATCCCCCACACTCCGGTTCCGGGGATCCGGATCATGAGGATCGGCAGGCCGATCCGGCAGATCATCTCCACGATCCCGTTGATAAAGGCGAACAGGGCGTCCCCGATGCCGTTCAGCGTCCCGCGGGTGACGTAGATGATGCCGAGGAACGCATAGAAGCAGCTGGTGATCCTAAGGGCCGTTCCGCCCATCCGCACCACCTCCGGCTCATTTACGAAGAGACTGATGACCCGGGTGCTGAACAGCTGCATGACCAGCAGCATAATCACAGAGAAGACCGTCATCGCGATCATGCTGTCCCTCAACCCCCGACGCACGCGGTCTGTTTTCTGAGCGCCGTAGTTCTGGCCCGCATAGGTGGAAAGCGCCACGCCCAGCGAACCGAAGGGCTGCTGGACCAGCTGCTCGATCCGGGAGGTCGCCGTGAAGGCCGCAACCGCCGTGGTCCCGAAAGAATTGACGAAGTACTGCAGTGCGGTGGTGGAGACGGCGATCATCGACCACTGCATCGCGAGCGGCAGGCCCAGCTGGATCGCTTTCATGGAGATCCGTCTGTTAAAAGCAAAATGATCTCTTCTGAGCCGGAAATACTCATTCCGCCTCACGGCGTAAATGAGGCAGCCCACACCGGCGGTCAGCTGCGCGATCACCGTCGCCAGGGCCGCTCCCAGCACCCCCATGAGGTACACCCGCACAAACAGGAGGTCCAGCGCGACATTCATGAGGCAGGCCCCGATCAGGAAATAGAGCGGCGTCCGGGAATCCCCGAGTGCCCTGAGCATCGAAGAGATGTAGTTGAAAATGCCGATCAGCGGGACCCCGACGCAGTTGACGCGCATGTAAAGCACGGCTCCCGGCAGGATGTCCTCCGGCGTTCCGAGCGCTTTCAGAACGGCCGGAGCGGCGGCAAATGCCGCAAGCCCCATGATCAGGGCGGAAAGAAGCGATATATAGGCGGAGTTGGTGATCGCACGCTTTACCTTCTCGTCATCTCCCGAGCCGAAATACTGCGCCGTGATAATCCCGCAGCCGCTGCTGATCCCGTTGCAGACGGAAAAGAACAGAAACGTAACCGATGCGGTGGCACCGACCGAAGCCAGCGCCGTCGCACCGATAAACCGCCCGACGATAATCGAGTCCGCAAGATTGTAGGCCTGCTGAAACAGATTTCCGATCAGAAGGGGAATCGAGAAAACCGCCAGTAAGGTCAGCGGGCTCCCTTCCGTCATATTAAGGGTACCTGATTTTTGTTTCATAAAACTGCTTTCCGGCGGCTCCGGCCGCCAAACAAGAATATCCCGGCACAGCCGGAAGGATCTGTCCTTCCCGGTCTCATCCCCGCCGGGTTCGCCGTCAGCATACCACAGACTGAGGTGTCCTGAAAACCGCCTTCATGAAATAGTTTATCCTCTTCCGCTCATCTGACAGCGGAACTCCCTCGGTCTCATGCCGTACCGCTTCCTGAACAGGCGGTGGAAAAAACTCGTATTCTCGTATCCTACGAGAGCTGCGGCATCCGTCACCGCGATGGTCGTCTGCGAAAGAAGATACGCGGCCTGATCCATCCGCTTTTCGATCAGCAGTTCCTTGAACGTCCGCCCGGAATTCCTTTTGATCAGGCGGCTCAGCGTATACAGATCCATCCGCTCGCTCCCGGCAAATTCCTGAAGCGAAGCGTCTCTATACCGGGTGTCGATATAGGTCAGGAGCCTGAGCATCAGATTCTGCTCATAGGAAGATCCGGACTCGCGGACATGATCCGTGTAATCCATCAGCGTCAGAAACAGCAGCGCCACGGTTTCCGTGCTCAGCGTCCGCCGGTTCAGCGGCTTCTCGAGCATGATCCAGATCAGGTTTTCCATCAGGTTCTGCACGGGAAGAATCTCCGAGACGTGAAAATACAGGTAATGGCTGCCCGCGTCCCGGTCGGTGAGACAGCTGATCAGGAAATCCCTCAGCAGATCCGATCCGCTTCCGGTCTTTTTCAGGACCTCGTCGAAAAACTCCGGCAGGATCATGAAATTTACGGCGATGTCATCCCGGCCCGCCGGAAGGATCTCCTGCGCGGCGTGCTGATTCATAAAGAGAAGATCCCCGGTTTTCAGTTCAATCCTCGTGTCGTCGATGATGTGCGTGGTGGAACCGCGGTACATATAGACAAATTCCACATAGTTGTGCGTGTGCCGAGGAAAATGCACGAAGCGCGTATGCGGCCGCATGTCGATCAGCTTTCCGCCTTCGAGGACGACGGATGCGTCGATCTCATCGGCCCCGGAGTGAGCGCCCGGCCTGTAATAGTAGCTCCGCTCGATCGTCGTGCGCCCGTCCAGATGCGCCTGCTCTTCTTCCGTTATGACCGACAGTTTGTCAAGAAGCAGTTTGTCCATCGCGGCTCCTTTCCGCCATTTTGCTTAAAGTCTCTCCTTCCCACTATGCCGCAAAGCGCGCCGGATTGCAAGAAAGGACGCATTTTTCTTCAAATAAGGATCTTATGGTGCAATCAAGGACGATTTATAATATGCGTATCAGGAGCATTTGAACCGGTGGACGCAGGACGCCGCATAAATGAAAACCATAACTGTTTGAAAGGAGCATTTTCCAAATGAGAGTACTGGATTCCGATCTGATGAAGGCATATGCGCGTATGGCAACTGACGGGTTTCAGCAGGGCTGGCACGAGCGGAACGGCGGCAACTTAAGCTACCGCATGAAAGCGGAGGAAGTGGCGGCGCTCCGCGATGATTTTACTGAAAATGGCGAGTGGCGCGTGATCGGCTGGCAGGAAAACGACGAATCAGCCTTCCCGGGCCTCGCGGGCGAGTATTTCATGGTCAGCGGCTCAGGGCGCTACTTCCGGAACATCGAGCTGGATCCGGCCGCCAACGTCTGCATCATCGAACTCAACGAGCGCGGCGACCGCTACCGCATCGTCTGGGGCCTCACCGAAGGCGGCATGCCGACCTCCGAGCTGCCCACGCATCTGGCCAACCTCGAGGTATTAAAAGAGCGCGATCCCGAGATCCGCATCGTCTATCACTGCCATCCGACCAATACGATCGCCCTCACCTTCGTCCTGCCGCTCGACAGCCGCGTGTTCACGAGGGAAATCTTTGAAATGGTGACCGAGTGCGCGGTCGTGTTCCCGGAAGGCATCGGCATCGTCCCGTGGGTCATCTGCGGCGGACGCGTGATCGGCGAGATGACCGCGGAGATCATGAAGAAGCAGGACATCGCAGTCTGGGCCCATCACGGCGCATTCTGCTGCGGCAAGACCTTCGATCTCGCCTTCGGCCTCATGCACACGATGGAAAAAGCCGCGGAAGTGCTGGTCAAAGTGCTCTCGATGTCCCCGGTCAAGCGGAACACCATCACGCCGGACCAGTTCCGCGAACTGAACGAGCCCTTCGGCATTCACATCAACGAGAGCTTCCTCTACGAGAAGAAAGACGGCACGATCGGCCAGCTTCCCGAAGCGTAAACGGGATCAGGCACGGGCATCCCGTGCCGAAGGCTGAACGGGCTCTGCGAAAGGAGAATGAAGCATGGCGAACACAGCATATTATCTGGCCGTTGACATCGGCGCCTCTTCCGGACGGCATATCCTGGCCCATATGGAAGAAGGGCGGATCGTTCTGGAAGAGATCTACCGCTTTCCGAACGGAAATGACACGGCGGACGGGCATCTGGTCTGGGATACGGGCCGGCTGTTCAGAAGCGTGACCGAAGGGATGAAAAAATGCGCTGAACTCGGCAAAATCCCGGTCTCCATGGGCATCGACACCTGGGGCGTGGACTATGTCCTGCTCGGAGAGGATGACAAACTGATCAGTCCGTGCTTCGGCTACCGCGACAGCCGGACGGCCGGTATGGACGCTCAGGTCTATGCGGGCATCTCCCGGCGCGAGCTCTACGCGCGCACCGGCATCCAGAAGACCTCCTTCAACACCATCTACCAGCTGATGGCCGACAAGCTGCAGGGCGGGTCAAGGCTCAGCGAGGCAGAGAGCCTTCTCATGGTGCCGGATTATCTGCATTTCCTTCTGACCGGCGTAAAAAAGCAGGAATACACAAACGCGACGAGCACCCAGCTCGTCAATGCCGCGGATAAGACGTGGGATATGGACCTCATCCGCTCTCTGGGATTCCCGGAAAAGCTCTTCGGCCCGCTTTCCATGCCGGGCACCTTCGTGGGAAACCTGCTTCCGGAAATCCGGAAAGAAGTCGGCTTTGACACGAAAGTTGTGCTCCCGGCCACACACGACACCGGCTCGGCCGTCATGAGCGTGCCGTCGGAATCGGACGACGTTCTGTATATCTCATCCGGCACGTGGTCGCTGCTCGGCACGGAGCTCCACACGGCCGATACCGGGGAAGCCGCTGAAAAAGCGAACTTCACGAATGAAGGCGGCTACGACTACCGCTTCCGCTTCCTGAAAAACATCATGGGACTTTGGATGATCCAGTCCGTGAAAAAGGAACTGGAAGCCGGTTATGCCTATTCCGGGAGACAAGACGGCGAGGACTACAGCTTTGCGAACCTTTGCGCAAAGGCATCGGAAGAGACGATCAGCTCGGTCGTCGACGCAAACGACGATCGCTTCCTCTCCCCGTCTTCCATGATCGGAGAGATCCGCGCCGCCTGCCGCGAAGCGGGCATGCAGGTCCCGGAAACCCCCTGGGAACTCGCGAGAGTCATCTACCGCTCGCTGGCGGAATGCTATCGGAGCGCGGTTCTCGAAGTGGAGTCCCTGACAGGCAGGCACTATGACGCCATCCACATCGTGGGCGGCGGCTCCAACGCGGACTGGCTGAATCAGCTGACCGCTGAAAGATGCGGACGGCGCGTCCTCGCCGGTCCCGGGGAAGCGACCGCGATCGGCAATCTCGGAGCCCAGATGATGGCGGACGGCGTATTTGAAAATCTGACGGCCTTCCGGCGCTGCGTCTTTGCGTCGTTCGGAGTGAAAACCTATTGTTCGTAATCAGTCATAAGCAAGGATAAGGAGATCTTATGTTAGTCAATACGAAAGCGAAAATCGGCGTCTTTGCCATCGCGCTCGGCGCCTATCTGCCCCAGTTTCCTTCACTCGTGCCGGAATTTGAGGCACAGTATGAGACCTTTAAGAAGAAACTCCCGGAGAGCGTCGAGCTCATCGACGGCGGCATCGTGACGACGAAAGAGCTCTCCCAGGCCGCCGGCGACAAGTTCCGGGCGGCCGACGTGGACCTCGTGGTCCTGCAGCTGCTCACCTACGCCACCTCCTACAATATGCTCCCGGCGGTCCGCGACCTTGACGTCCCCGTCGTGCTCGTCAACATCCAGAAGAAAAAGGCTCCGGACTATGCGAACACCGACACGGCGACCTGGCTCGGCGAACTCTACGCCTGCGGAGCGGTCGGCGAAATGGTTGCGGATCTCGAGCGGGCCGGCAAGCGCCATGCGGTCATCACGGGCGTCGAAGAAGGCGGAGATCCTTTTGTGATAAAAGAGCTCGAGGACTGGTGCCGGGCCGCGCAGGTCAGAAGGCGCTTCCGCGACACCAATCTCGCCCAGATCGGCCGCCCTTATCCCGGCATGATGGATCTCTACATCGACGAGACCAATCTCTATCACCGGATGTGGGTTTACACGAAACAGTTTGACTGGGAAAAAATGTGGGCGATCGCCGACGATGTCACGGATGAAAACGCGATCCGCGAAAAAGCTGAGGACATCCTTGACACCTTTGAAATCGAAGGCGGCGCGACGGTCGAAACCGTTTGGGAAATGGCGAAATACGTGGTCGCCTTTGAAAAATGGGTCAAAGACGAGCAGCTCGGATTCGTGGCGTCCCACTATGACGGCTTCGCCAAAGGCGTGGCGGGAAAACTCGACAGCATGCTGATCCCTGCTTTCTCGATGCTGATCAAGCAGGGGACCGCCTGCGCGGTCGAAGGCGACATCAAGGTCGCGATGGCGATGTCCATCCTCAAAACGATCTCCGGCACGGGCCAGCTCTCCGAGATGTATTCGATCGACTTCGAAAAGGACATCTGCATCATCGGCCACAGCGGCTCCGGCGACGCGGACATCTCCGAAAAGAAGCCTACGATGAAGATCGTCGATGTCTTCCACGGCAAAACGGGCGGCGGCTACCTGACGCAGTTCTATCCGCCGGCAGGACCGGTGACGTATCTGGGCATCACGCAGGACCGCGACGGCCGCTTCCGCTTTGTAGCCGCGGAAGGCGTCAATGAAGAAGGTCCGATCTTTACATTCGGCGACACCAATATGCGGACGCGTTTTTCCTGCGGTGCGCGGGAATTCTGCAGCCACTGGAGCGAGGCCGGCCCGACCCATCACATGGCGGCCGCGACCGGACGGCACATCGACACCATTTTAAAAGTCGCGAAGATCTTCAACGTACCGGTTGACGTGATCACCCGGTAAGAACACGCAGGGCCGGCGCAATGCCGGCCCATACGGTTTGATTTTCTTTTATTTCACGCTGCTGTATCGATATCCTCCGGAACCTCTTCGGCCTTCTCTTTCGGGCGGGATTTCGCCCCGGGGGGTATGACGGCGTACGGCTTTTCTTCAGCCGGCGTCGGATCGGGGATGACGACGGTCTCAAGACCGTCCGAGGATAATTCCACGCATTGGCCGCCCTCGATGTTGACGGTAAAGAGGTCGAGGATATCTTCGAGCGACCGGATGTTCTCAAGGTTTTCAAAATCCTTGCCGAAAAGATCCTCTGCGAACCGCTCCACGTTCTCCTCCATCTGCTTTTCCGCCTCCGGATCCGATCCGGTCTCGTCAGCCGGGAATGCGTACCACCGGCCGTGAAGATAAACGGCAACGGTTATCTGATCCAGTTCTTCGGAGCCTTCCGGCACCGTGGCATGCAGCAGGAGCGGAATCGTGCGCCCGGGGCGGACCACCATCCTGACCGTGCTGCCGTCTGTGCCGGCTGCACCGTACGAAGAGAATATATAGTCCTGGATTTCCGACTGGAGCCACAGGAAGAGATCTCTTGCTTCCTTCTTCTTTTCCTTCAGATCCACGGGCGTTACGCCCTTGTTCAGGATGTCCCCGGCTATATTCAGGATCACATCGACCAGATTGTCTTCCGTCCCGCTCTCTTCCTTCTCAATGACGTCCTCAATCTTCTCCCGGATCGATTCGGGAAGACTGGAATAATCGCGGCTGATCAGCTCCGAAAGAAGGCTCAGAGCGCGCCCGATCAGTTCGCGGCTCCGGACACTGTTCAGCATGAGCATCCAGTTTCCGGTGTTGAAGACGTCTGTGGACGGCAGCTTCATCGTCAGGATCGCGCGGTCCTCATCGATCGTTTCAGGCATTCCCTCTTCGCTGAGACGCGTCGCTTCGATCGCCCGGTCGAGCGCCTCTTCATACTGTTCCATCCCTGCCGCTTTCAGAACCCACGGAAGCAGTTCCGTAAGCTGCAGGTAATCTGTCTTCGGCACCATCGCCGAGTCCACCATAAACCAGAACGTACGCGCTTCTTCATGTGTCATGCCGCGCTCGGTCATGATGAGATAGGCGACCCTGTTCAGAAGGGAAGAATTGGAATGCACGCCGCCGCGGTCATTGATCGGGGTGGGTGTTTCGATCTTCGCCGAGTAGTACAGATCCCAGGTGTATTCCGGCTGCTGGAACAGATGCGGATCGCTCATACTGCGCACGGGTGTATTGCTGTTTGAGCCAAGGATCCAGTCATCCTCGTCCACATCGCCCGCCATCATCTCGCAGTTCTTGCCCTGAATGTCGCTGAGGGCCTCGTTGATCGCGCCGTAGTCGTTTATATACGCATTGTATGTCGTGACCGAATGCGTCACGCAGTGTGTAAACTCATGGGTGATGACGTCCAGGCACTGCGAAAAATCATTTTTCCGGCTGGCCAGGAAGCACTGCATGCCATAGACCTTTCCGACGTAGCAGGCGTTGTTGACTTCGTTGTAATGATCGTCACAGAAGTTGTTCAGGACAAGGATCGGCGTCTGCTCCCCGTCGCATCCGACCCACCCGATTTCCTTATAGTAATCATAGGCGCGTCCGTAGTTATAGAGGGACAGGAGTCCGACCTGATCCCACTCCCGATTGTCGGGGCTGGCCTCCAGGACGATCCGGCCGCCGTCATACAGGAAATCATAACACTCAGCGACCAGGATCCGGCGCTCGATGTCGCCGAGATAGTACATGCCGGTCCGCTTGTCCCGCATGACGTTTACCGTGATCTCCTTCTCGGTTCCGTCCGACAGATCCACGTAGCCGGTATACTCGGCGGGTTCCATAAACTCAAACACATAGCTCGTATCAAAGCCGGACTGGCTCGCCTCGTCATCCGGGATGATCGTCGGCATGTTGTACAGATACTCGCCGGACATCGATACATAGTGCGCGAGATACGGAAGCTGCGTGCCGGCATTTCCATTTTGTACCTGGTGATCCGTGTAGACCACATAGACGAACCGGCTGCTCTCGTCTTCATTTTCAATGTCAAAGACCAGTACGCTGGGAAGGATGACCTTGCCCGTATGCTGGCTCAGGATTTCCGGTTTCCGGCCTTCTAGTTCCTGACACTTCGCGAGTACGATCTGCTCCGCCTCTTCCGCCGTGATCTCGTCTCCGTTCCCGACCTCCGGGAGGGTGGACTCCACGCTGCTTGTGAGCGCGATCATGCGGCCTTCGGCATCCGTGATCACTTTGACGGCGCCGCCGCAAACCGTTGTGTTTTCATACATCTGCTGAAAAACATAGTAGTGATGATCCAGAGGATCCGTGAGCTCCCGCCAGGGGACAAAAAACGTATCCGCATTGGCGCCGATCAGGGTCATCATAGAATCTACGACGGCCGCCGCATCCTCTGCGCTTTTTACGGGGCCGTCCGCGCAGGTCCCTTCCACAAAGGTCACCTGGCCGTTATGGGAGAAGATCTTCTCAGTGCCGCCATTCATCGCATGGATCGCTTCCTCCGTCAGCTGGCCTTCTCTTGCTGTGATTCCGGCGGCATCAGCGTATCCGCCCTCTTCCGCTGTTGTCTCTGCTGCGGATTCTGTCTGACCGGAATCCGCAAACACGGTCATTGAACCTGATAATAGGGCACATGTCAGACAGATACTAAGTGCCTGTTTCCATTTCTTCATGATTTTATCCTCTCTTGTTACAGCCGGGACGTTCCTCAGGCGAAACCGCCTGCGAAGGACCATCCCGTATGGTCTTTTTTGTTTTCCAGCCACACTATAACAATCGGATCGTCATAGAAGAATCACAGTGCCCGCAGCTGCCGCTTCCGGGTTCAGGAGCGGACCGCTCCCGTCAGCGACAGGATCTCCTGCCCCGCTTCCGGGTATGCGGCGAGGAGTTCCTCCGCCCGTCCGTGCTCATAACACGCATCCGTATAACCGGGGCACATCGTGGTGCCAAGGAGCGCCCATTCGCCTCCTTCGGCAAGATGAGAGCCCTGCCAGTTCCCGGCGGGAACGAGGTGCTGGATTTCCTGCCCGGCCATAAGATCGGATCCGAGGACGGTCTTTTTCATGCGGCCGTCCGGAAGCAGTTCAACGAGCTCCACCGGATCTCCGAGATAAAAATGATAGAGCTCGTCCCCGGTCAGGCGGTGCAGATGGGAAAAGGCGTTTCCCCTGAGCAGGTAGAAGATGGCCGTCCCTGCGGCCTCCCCGCTCTCAGTCCGGACCTCGCTGACATACGTCTGACGGTGCAGGCCGCCTTCTTCAGACAGCGGGATCAGTCCCAGGTGCGCGATCACATCCTCGGCAGACAGTTTCTTCATATCGTTCCTCTCCTTTCCCGGTCTCAAAACGGGTTCCTTTTGTGCCGTCATCATACATGAATCCATGCGGCGTCACGCTCTGCGCTCCTGCGGATCGCCTCGCAGATCCTGACGATCCGGGCTCCTTCGCGGAAGGTCGGATACTCCGCCGGCTCCCCGGCCTGCGCGGACACCTGGTCCGACGCGCTTGCCGCCCGGTCCGAAGCCTGAAGAACCGCCCGGTAGAAGTTCCGCATAAGGGAAGCAAACGTATCGCTGAAACCATTTCCGAACGCAAAGATATCCGACCGGACGCCGTCGCCTTTCTTCGCCGTATGGAGCACGTTGTTGTCCTCTTCGTTCCACCACAGATTTCCCTTCTCGCAGGTGATCTCGATGGACAGATAGTTTCCGCGTCCCGGGGAGATCTCCGAGAGACAGACGTTTCCGATCGCACCGTCTTCATACCGGAACGTGACGCAGGCCGCATCCTCGGACGCCACGTGGAGCACGTCCCCTGTCCCGGTCTCCCGCTCCCCGTCCGCCGCTTCCATCATGCCGTTCCGGACCACCCGCTCCGGGAAAAAGCGGCCGAATGAGGCGGACACGTCCGTCACGTTCCTGCCGGACACATACTGCGCGGTGTCGATCCAATGACTCCCGATCTCGGTCACCGCTCTCATGGAGCCCGAAAGAGACGGATCGTACCGCCAGTCATACGGAGCGGGAAGGGCGTGGAATTCCTGAAGATAGCTGCCGTGGATGAGAAGCGGCCGGCCGAAACGGCCCGACCGGATCAGTTCCCGGGCTTTCTGCACCGCCATGTGATAGCGCACGTTGTAGGTCAGGGCGCAGATCCTCCCGCCGGTCTCGGACACAGCCGCCAGCTTTTCAGCCTCGTCCTGATCAAATGAGAGCGGCTTCTCGCAGAACACATGCTTGCCGGCCTTCAATGCCTCAAGGACATAGTGCCCGTGTGACGTCGGCGGGGTACAGATGTGCACCGCGTCGATCCCGTCCGCAAAGGCAAGGGCCGGATCGGTTCCCCATACCGGCACGTTCCATTTTTTTGCAAATGACTCCGCTGTGTCCTCTTTTGTCGTCACGACCGCCGCGATCTGAACGCCCAGGGAACTGAGCGCCTCCGCGTGTATATTTCCGGCGAAACCGCCGCCTATGATTGCTGCCCGCATACAGGCACCTCCTCTGCAAGTTGGGTTTATGATACTATACGAAATGAATCATTCCTGATATGGTTCGTCAGGGCAGGACCCGGACGCGCCTCCAGAGAGCATGCTGATGATGATTATGTCCTGACGCCCTGTCAGGCAGCATCTCATCGTCGGACCCGGCAACGCGCAGCCGAGCTAACCGCTAACTACGACTAATTCACTTTCGGGTCTCTCCTCAGACCGGAGAGCCCCTTCGTTCATAAGTCTGCGTAAGCGGTGGATCTCGTCTCCGCTAATGGCGCCTCTATAGTCCTCCTCAAAGATGCTGCCTGACGGGGCTCCTTCAGTACAGTGGCCATTGACAGTATAGAGTTCCTTATGTACATATATAATGAAAAAGTCTTATGCACCAGCCGCTTTTCATACCACCGTAAAAGGAGCCTCAGCATGGCATTTAAAATCGACCGGGAACGCGTCAAAGCCGAATTCGCCGCTTACGTCGCAAACTATGACGCATCCGACAGCAAAGTAAGCCTGAAAATCATCCACACGGATCACGTCGCCGCGATGTGCGACGCGGTCTCGGATTCCCTGCACCTCTCAGATGAGGACCGGGACACGGCATGGCTGAGCGGCATGCTTCACGATATCGGACGTTTTGAACAGCTCCGGCGCTACGGCACGTTTTTTGACAGGAAGTCGGTCAACCATGCGGCTTTAAGCGCCGATCTGCTGTTCCGTGACGGCCTGATCGACCGCTTCACGGAGGATCACTCAAGAGACGCCCTCATAGAAAAGGTCATACGGCTCCACAACGTGTTCCGCCTTCCCGATGTGCTCACGGAACGGGAGAAAATGTTCTGTGACATTTTAAGGGACGCGGACAAAATCGATATTATACGGGTCAACCGCGAGACGCCGATGAGCGAGATCTACGATCTTCCCGAGGAAGCGTTTTACACGACGCCGATCTCCGACCGGGTCTATGAAGACGCTCTGAATAAAACCAACGTGAACCGCGAGAATTCCCGGACAGCCGTCGACTATCTGATCGGCCACATCTGCTTTGTGTTCGGCCTCGTCTACCCGGAGAGTTTCCGGCAGGTATCCCGGCAGGGCTATCTGGACCAGATGCTCGCGTTTGAAAGCAAAAACCCGGAGACCGCGGAGCGGTTCCGGAAGATCCGCGAAGCGGTGCAGGAGTACGTCGCGGCCAGAGGAGCGGACTGCTGAACGGATCCGTCCTGCGGTCAGGACTGCTCCCGCATCCACTCACGTACCGTCCGGATCTCGGAAATATAGCCGCTGTCATCGTTCGGGGTTTCCAGGATAAACGGCACTCCGTCAAATACCGGGTGAAGCGCGATCCGCTTCATCGCCTCCATGCCGATACATCCCTGTCCCAGTTTCTCATGGCGGTCTTTATGCGATCCGCATTCATTTTTGCTGTCGTTAAAGTGAACGGCCTTCAGCCTCCGAAGGCCGATGACGTCGTCAAGGCGCCGCAGGACTCCGTCGAGATCATTTACGATATCGTATCCTGCGTCCCAGACGTGGCAGGTATCGAAACAAACGCCGATCTTTTCGCTGTGTCCGGCCCGGTCGATGATCTCCCGGAGCTCTTCAAAACGCCCTCCGATTTCCGATCCTTTTCCCGCCATCGTCTCAAGCAGAACGGTCGTCTTCATTTCCGGCTTCAGCACCCGGCTCAGCGCATCGGCGATCTGCCGGATGCCCGTCTCCGTTCCCTGGCCGGTGTGTGAACCGGGATGGAAATTATAAAGATTTCCCGGCAGGAGTTTCATTTTTTCCAGATCCTGCTCCAGCATGGAAAGCCCGTTCATGCGCGTTTCTTCCCTGGCGGAACACAGGTTCATCGTATAACTGCCGTGCGCGACGAGCGGCCCGAACCGCTCATGCTGCAGATGCCGAAGCAGCGCCCCGGCGTCCTCCGGAGAGACCGTTTTCGTTTTGCCGCCGCGCGGGTTTCTGGTAAAGAAGGCAAACGTATCGCCGCCAAAGCGGCTCATGGTCCGGCCCATCGCCTCATATCCGTCCGCAACCGACAGATGACATCCGATATAGATCATTTCCGGTTCCTCAAAAAACGCGTCAATACGGCAAGCCCCTCCGAAGGCACGCAAAACCGCTCCCGGCTGGTCCGGATCTCCTCTGCGACCTCGCCAAGGTCAAACCATCTGACCTCATCCACTTCACTTTCCTGCAGAGTCAGCTCCCCGCACTCAACCGGCTTCTGATACACGTAGACTCTGGTCACTTCATTGTCCCTGAAAAGCTTTCCGTGAAAGACCTTTTCGTATTGAATCCGGAACGATCCGGCGTACTCAAGATCGGACGGTTCCGCCCGGATGCCGAGTTCTTCCCTTAATTCCCTGATCGCGGACTCCACCACTTCCTCGCCGGCCGGTATATGCCCGGCCGAAGATGTATCATAGAGTCCGGGAAACGATTCTTTCTGCATACTTCTCTTCTGCAGCAGAACGTCGTAACCGGCCGCAGTCGGCCTGACCACCCACACATGTGCGGTCCTGTGCAGGATCCCGTCCCTGTGGGCCTCATCCCGGCTGACCGTCCTGCCCGTCGGAAACCCGTCTTCGCCGCAAACATCAAGCATTTCCATCTTGTCTGACCTCTCATCGCTCCTGATTCTGTCCTGATGCGCCAATGCAGTCATTATTGCCGCTTGAACCGCGCTTGTCAACAATGGCGGCTTCAGATGATCCGGAACATGCGGCCCAATAAGCGCACAGATCATTTCCTTGCAGTTTCTTTCTGATTTATATAATGAAACGTGCGTTTTTTTTAACACCTCTCATTTTTTTAGAAAGAAGGTACTCTATGGTTCGAAATCGTATTCAGGCTGTCCTGACCGCCGGCGTACTTGCCGCCTGCATGCAGCGGATAGCCGGCGAGTACGGCATCCCGTTCCTGAATCTGAACCACGTCTCCGATTACGAGACAATGGGACTGGATTTTTCAAAAGACTTTTATGACGGGAAGCACACCAACCTGACCGGGTCGAAAAAAGTGACCGAATACCTTGCCGATTATCTTGACGCGCAGTATGACCTGCCTGACCGGCGGGAGGATCCGGCGTTCCAGTCATGGAGCGATGACTATCAGACCTATCTCAGTGACTTCGCAGCACTCACGGCTGCTTCGTAATCGATCGGATCAAGCCTTTCGGTTCAGGACCATAAGCGCGGCAATCAGAAGCGCGGTGCAGGCGGCAAGCGCGATCCACGGGTTCAGCGTGAGCCCGGAGATCAGGTAGCCTGCGCCGCACAGAACCGCCACAAGAGTGGCATACGGAAGCTGTGTCTCCACATGCCTGATATGTTCACAGGCCGCTCCTGTCGAAGCAAGGATCGTCGTATCCGAAAGCGGTGAGCAGTGGTCTCCGTAAACGGAACCGGCGAGCGTGGCGCTGAGTGTGGGAATCAGAAGCGCGCCCGCGCCTTCGGAAGCGCAGATCATCGTCACGATCGGGATCAGCATACCGAACGTCCCCCAGGAAGACCCCATCGCAAAGCTCATCACGGCTGCGACAATAAAAATCAGGAAAGGCAGAAATCCAAGCGGCAGATTTGCCGTTTCGACAAATCCGGAGATAAACACGCCGGTTCCGATCAGCTGCCTGCACACGCCGCCCAGGCTCCAGGACAGGATCAGGATCAGCATCGGAGGCACGATATTGCCGATGCCGCTGACGATATTGCCGACAAATTCCTTCGGTGTCATCAGGCCGCGCGGAATATACATCAAAAAGGCCGTGAACAGACCGGCAAATGCGCCCATCGTCAGGCCGGCCGTCGGATTGACACCGATCGCTTCAGAAAAACTGACGCCTTGGAAGAATCCGCCCACATAGGCCATACCCAGGATGGCGCAGACGATGAGGACCGCAATCGGCAGCACCAGGTCGATGACGCGGCCTTTCTCCGCAGTTGCCGCCGTCTCCTCGGCCTGTACTTCCGCTTTCAGCGCGGCTTCCTCGGCCTTTTTCATCGGGCCGAAATCTTTCCCTGTATAGCACACGAAGAAAACCATCACGATCGTCAGAAGCGCGTAAAGATTATAAGGGATCGTGGATAAAAAGATATGGAATCCGCCGGTTTCACTGACTTCACTGGCCACTGCCACCGCCCAGCTTGACACAGGGGCGATGATGCAGACCGGCGCGGCGGTTGCATCTATGATGTAAGCCAGTTTTTCCCTGGATATCCGCATTCTGTCCGTGATCGGCCGCATCACGGTTCCGACCGTCAGGCAGTTAAAGCCGTCGTCGATAAAGATCAGCACGCCAAGAAGCGATGTGGCAAAGGACGCCGCGCGCCGCGTCTTGAGCCATTTCCCTGCCCATCGCCCGTACGCTTCGCTGCCGCCCGACTTGGACACCATCTCGACGACGGACCACAAAAGTGCCAGGAAAATAATCATGTAGGCGTTATCGGCGAGTTTCGAGCACATCATGTCAAATGTCGTCGATACGGCCGTGATCACGGTTCCCCCGCCGGTAAAGCTGTAGATCAGCATGCCCGAAAAGAGCCCGATAAATAAGGACGAGTACACCTCCTTTGTTAAAAGCGCAAGTGTAATGGCGATCAGCGGCGGGAGAATCGAAACCCAGCCGGTTTCAATCATCGTAAATTCCATAACATCCTCCTGTTCATGCCTTTCCCAAACTCCGACAATATCCCTGCGGGCCTGCCCGCTTTCCGGAGGCTTCAATCTTTGACACGAGCTTTGGACTCATGTCAAAGACGAGTTTCTCCTGCACATTCCTCTCATGACTGAAGTCACGA
>CACXFK010000240.1 GCA_902766945.1 uncultured Lachnospiraceae bacterium
ATAGTTGAAGTCATATACAGCCGCGTAGTCCACGCCTTTATAAACCGTGACATAGCTCTTCTTCGCCGTCTTCGGCGTCGGCGTCACCGTCGCTTTCGGCGTCGTCACCTTCGGCGTCGGCGTCACCGTCGCTTTCGGCGTTGTCGTCGCTTTCGGGGTCGCCGTCGCTTTCGGCGTTGCCGTGGCTTTCGGCGTTGCCGTCGCTTTCGGAGTCGCCGTCACTTTCGGGGTCGTGGTCACCGGCGCGGCATCATCGTCCGTGACGTCGGTGTTAATGACATCGGAAGCCTCCTTGATCGTGGCCGAAGATGAAGAACTGCTGTTGCCGGACGGATTGTTCTCCGCCGACGTGCTCGCGCCCTGATCCGTCTGTCCGTTCGCCGGATTGCCGTAGGCCTTGATGCAGGCATTGCCGTAGGCTTGATTATACTCCATGATATCCTTGAAAGCGCCGCTTGTACCGAACCGGACAAAGGACTCCCCTTCACCGCAGGTCGTGGTGCGGGACAGGCCGTTCGAAAAGCTGAGCGACGCGCCTTCAAAATAGGCGTAGCCGTTCCCGTTCAGGGTCGTCGAGACGATGACCGCGAACCGGCTTCCCCTGGATATGGAAACCGCCTTCGGGAACCGGATCGTGTAAAACCCGTGGTACTCCACCGTGCCTGCGGCAGACGCGGAAACCGTACCGGCAGAGGGATCGCCGTCCCCGATTCCCGTCACAAGCCTGACCGTATACTTTCCGCCGGCCGGCACATAGAAACCGACTGCGTCGATCTGTTCATCTCTGGCGGCTGTGAACACATTGGCCGCCTCGATCGGAGCCTCCTTCTGCATGTAGTACCAGAAGCCGAGTCCGTCGTAACTGTAGAGATCGACGTCCTTGTGTGCCCCGGAAACCGTATCCTCAAACTGGTATACGTACGGCTTCCTGTAGGACTTGTCGTCATAGGAGAGCCAGAAACAGCCGCTTTCGCCGAAGCTCGATCCGTATGTATTCTTTACAAGAAAAGCGCCCGGATCCCCGGCACCGGTTTCCTTCGCGTCATCCCACCCGACGATCAGAGCCTGATGGTTGACGGTTTTCTGTTCGGAGTAGCAGGCATTTAAAGAGGTGTTGTACGATACCCCTGTTTTGAAAAACAGATCGACCGCGACGGAACCGTATGTCTGCACGGCCTTTTTGATGGCCGCCACTGCCGTATCGTGATCCACGCCGGCATCGTTCGGTCCCGGCAGGAGCTGGTACCCGAGCAGGTGCGTCATCGCCGAAGTCAGCGAAGACTCCGTAAGGGTCAGCGAAGATGAAGTCGGATAGGACGCCTTGGACGCCGCGCCGTACCAGCGCAGGAGCGTACTGGCTGCGATCAGCCCGTTGCCGCCGAAAGAAGACCACCCCGAAGAGGCTCCCCATGACTCCGTCTCACCGTTGTATGCGGCGTATGCCAGATGGCCCGGGGAAAAGAGCGCATTCCTGCTGATCGACGAATTGGTCTTCAGCATCCCGATCTGACCGTTGTCGAGCGGACAAAAACTCCAGCACAAGTTCAGCGATCCCTGTGAAGACACCGCTGTCAGAGCCGCCGTTTTGTACGAAGAAGGAAGAACCGCCGCATTGGACTTGACTCTCAGCCTTGCGGACGGCATGATCTGTGTAAATGCCTCCTCGCCTTCAATCTCAATAATCCCTCCGGAGGTTCGTCCTACCGAAAGAGACGCTGTCGTCACGCCGTCGTCGGCGCCTGCTGCCGCAGCCCCTCCCGAAAGTACCGCAAGGATCAGCGCTGCAGCAAATAATACCCGAATCTGTTTCATCCCAATACCCTTTAAAACCTGTTCATCTGTTTTGTAAATGGTTATTATACCATACCTTCACCGGTCTTGTAAAATTGCCTGTGTATGCTATAATCAAGCCATGTATACCGGCTCAGACAGGATCCCGACCGGAGAGATTCCGTTTTTTGCCGCGTTTGCGGTCTATCTCTTTCTCGCGGTTCTGCAGACTTCATTTTACAGAGACTTCCTGCCGAGGGAGAATCGCATGAATGCGATTCTTCTTATTTTGCTGCTCATCCTTCTGATCCGGGAATGCTGCTTCGAGTCGATTGACAAAGCCTCTCTTCTGCTCCTTGCAGCCGCCATTCTCTTTTTCGTGACAGCCCTGATGAGCGGGACGCTCTGGACGGCCTGTCCGTTCCTCCTCATCTATTTCGGGAGACGCATTACGCCAAAGAGACTCTTTCTCTTTGCCTTCTGCTGCACCGCCGCGCTCGTCGCGCTCGTCATCCTGAGCTCGCTTGCCGGACTCATCGAAAACTATCAGCGCATCGAAGTGAACCGAGACAACAACCGTGCCTATCTGGGATTCCTCTACGCTTTATATCCGGGGGCATTTTTATTCAATGTCACTGCCCTCATCATCTGCGCCAGGGGCAGAAAGATCCGCATGGCAACGCTCGTTCTGCTGACCGCGGCGGCTTACTATATCTATCGCCGGACGGACAGCCGGTCGATCTGCCTCGTCACGCTGGTTTTGATCGCGGCAGCGCTCTTTTGGAAGTTCCTTCCTTCATTCGCCCGCGGCCTGCGGAAGCTCTTTTTTGCGGTGATTCCCCTGTTTCCGGTCTGCGCCGTTTCCTCTATCGTCATCGCTTTCCGGTTCAACGGATCCGTCCGGTGGATGTCCCGTCTCGACAATGTGCTGACGCACCGCCTGACCTATATGAGCGAGTCGGTCTCGAAATACGGCATCCGTCTCCTGGGACAGGAAGTCGGGTGGGTCGGATACGGCCTCGGCTCCGGCGGCCTCACGCCGGTCGGCGATTACCTCTACGTCGACAACATGTATCTCAATTTCCTGCAGAGGTTCGGCTGGATCGCCTTTTTCACCGCGCTCGTCCTTGTCACGGTCTCGCTTTATGCGATGTACAAAAAAGGGCGCTATGAGCTTCTTTTTGTCTTTGCTCTGATCACATTGCACGGGATGCTGGACGATCTGTCCCTGCAGCTCGTCTACAATACCTTCTGGATCGCGGCAGCAAATGCGCTGCTCCCCTCCCCGGCCGCCGGACCGGCAGAAGGGGTGAAACGTTCTTTGATCCGGCATCATATCACCTCAGGGAGGCAAGTGCTGCAATGACGTACCATCATACTGAACTAAGCCGGGACATCGCAAGCGGAGATCTCGTCTATCTGGTCTTAAGGAAATGGCGCCCGATCCTGATCGGCGCCCTCCTCCTTGCGCTTTGCGCCTTTGCGGTCAAATACGCCGGAGGAAGTAAAGCTGCGGGCGGCGGAGAAGGCGAACCGGACATCGTGGCCTACGAAGAAGCGGTCTCCGCCTATGAGGCGGACCGGGACAATCTGTCGTACCTGGTCACCCGCTCCGGTGATCTCATCGAAGAAAAGCGGGCGTACCTCGCCTCATCGATTCTGACGCAGATCGATCCGGCTCATGTCGGAAAAGCCACGGCCACGGTCGTTTTCCGGATCCCGGAAGGCTCCGGCCTTACGCCGTCTCTCCTTGCGGATCTGTACGCGGCTTACTGCGCCGGAGGGATCGACTGGTCCTCGCTTGCCGGGCATTTCGGGGTGGATGCCGCGATTCTCTCAGAGCTCGTCACGACCTGCCCGTCCGTTACATCATCCGCATTCTACACGGGTGATCCGCAGCAGGGCATGGACCTGTCTTCGTCCAGAGACGCGCTGACCAGCACGGTCGTGCACCCGGATGCAGAAGAAGCCGGGTTCATCCTGGATGACATCCTGCGTCAGATCGAGGCGGAGGGGCCGGCAAAGGCAGCCGCCGTCGGAAGCCACACGCCGGTCGTCGCGTCCAGAACCTGCGCCTATGTCGCGGACGCCTCCATCGGAAGCCGCGTCGGCACGCTGCTCCAGGAGCTCTATCAGCTCACCACCAATGAGGACAGGCTGGAAGCTCAGAAGGCAAAGCTGAAAAAGCCCGCCGCCACCGGCAGCGTCTCCTCGTCCGCCCGCCTGAAAGGGGCTCTGAAGTACGCCGTGCTCGGCTTCATCGGCGGCGCGGTCGTCCTGATCCTGCTTTGCATGATCTGGTACACGCTGCGCGGAGTGGTGCTTTCCGCCTCCGAGATGAACCGGCTCTATGGCCTTCGCAAGCTGGCCGTAATCCCGGACGAAAAGGCCGGCAGGCTTCTCTTTGACCGGCTTGCCGCGCGGATCGACCCGGACCGCAAAAATGCCGCGTCAGCGGACGTCCGGTATCGCTGTGCGGCGGAAGCGCTCCTTTCGGACGCCGGACAGTCCGGCGCTCTCAATTCGATCGTCCTTGCAGGGGATCTGGCTCCCGACCGGCTCAGGGCCTGTGCGGATCATCTCTCCGGGGCTCTTGCCGAATGTGCCGGTGACCGCCCGGTTCCGTCCGTGCTCGCCGCCGGTGAAGCCGCGGAAGATCCCGCTGCCCTGAAGATGATGCGCGACGCGGGCCGTGTCGTCATCGCCGCACAGATCGGGCGGTCGTCGTACCGGGCGCTGTCGGATATCCTGCAGGCGGCTGAGGCGGCCGGGGCGGATGTCGCCGGGTCGGTGGTGCTGTGAGGGTTCGTGAGGAGTGGTGTTGCGGATCCTTAAGGGCAGGGGCGCCTGTTCTGAGCGGCCTGCAGAGGGCGGATCGCGGCAGAGGGAAGTGAACGTAATGCGATGGGAGTATGTCAGGTGTTTGGCATGCTCCTTTTTATGTGTGCACTCTGCACACATGCCAGTCTGACAAGAAGCTGCAGGAAGCTAAAGGAAGCTGCGCGAGGCAGCATCTCATCGTCGGACCCGGCAACGCAGAGCCAAGCTAACCGCTAACTCCGACTACACCGGCTACGAAATCTTTTGCCAAGGCAGCGATTCCGTAGCCGTGTATACAGTTAACTAAGCATTTTCCTTCGGAAAACGCCAGTTAACTTGTATAACTCTCTTTCGGGTCTCTCC
>CACXFK010000241.1 GCA_902766945.1 uncultured Lachnospiraceae bacterium
GATGCCGGTTCCGATGGCAGTTCTGATGCCGGTTCCGATGGCAGTTCCGATGCCGGTTCCGGTGAAAGTGACATCGGAACATGAGGGAACAAGATGAAAACCCGAATCTTTACGGAAGAAAACTACACGGAAAAGATGAACGGCGAGGCGGCACTGTGGCGTGACACCCATATGAAGCAGCTCCGGTTCCGAAGCCCGGGCGGCACAAGGCTGCACAGCCGGTATGCGGTAAATCCGGATGCGCGCGGGGCGGTCGTACTCGAGCACGGCTTCACCGAATATGCCGAAAAGTTTCTCGAGATGATGTATTACTTCTATCAGGAAGGCTATTCGGTCTTCATGTATGATCAGAGGGGGCACGGGCGTTCCGGCCGGAAGATCGCGGATGAAAACCTTGTGTACGTCGCTTCATTTGACGAGTATACGTCGGATCTGGAATACTTCATCGACCACGTCGTGAAAAAACAGGCTCCCGGTTTGCCGCTCCTTCTCTTCGGCCACTCGATGGGAGGATGCGTCTCGGCGCTGTTTGTTGAGCAGCACCCCGACGTGTTCCGCGGGGCTGTCCTGTCTTCTCCCATGCTGAAAATGGCGTTTGGGGACACACCGGAGCTCGCGGTGCGGTTCCTTGCTGCATTTTCCAACATGGCAGACTGGAATGCGCGCGGGATACCCGGGACAGCCGGATTCAAAGCGGAGCCTGATTTTGAACACTCCTGCGCCACGTCAAAGGCTCGCTATCTCTATCACTTTGATGAACAGGTGACGCACCGGGCGTACCAGACAACAGGCGCAACGTACGGATGGGCCCGCGCCGCACTCCGCGCGACGGACCTCGTGATGAAAGGTGCCGCGAAAGCGGCCGTTCCGATCCTCCTCTGTCAGGCAGGGCAGGACCAGCTTGTCGACAACGCCGCACAGGACCGGTTTGCCATGACGGCTCCGGATGTGACGCTGGTGCGCTTCCCGACGGCAAAGCATGAGATCTACCGCTCGACGGAAGATGTGCTGCAGCTCTATTATGAAACCATTCTGAACTTTTTTGACAGCAAGATCCGCTGATCTGTCGTGATCACCTGACCGGCCGCAAGGCCGGTCTTTTGTGTGCCGGGCAATTGTGATTTCCCATGACACAAAAATCCTTCCGGGAGAACTTCAGCTCCAAAAAAACTCTGTTCACTGAACACCCCGAAGAGTAAAATAGAAAGTGATTCATCAATTTCGCCGGAACGGCGCATCGGATACCAGGAGACGATCATGAAAATCGTATTAAAAGACCTCACTAAGCGCTATCCGAACCGGAACAGGAAGATCCGTGAGGAAGTCGTCGCTGTAGACCATTTCAACTTTGAAATACCGGACGGGCAGCTGATCGGCCTTCTCGGTCCCTCCGGCTGCGGAAAGAGCACGACGCTCAATATGATCTGCGGTCTGGAGAAACCGACGGAGGGCAGGATCTTCTTCGGCGAGGATGACGTGACCGATCTTCCGCCCGAAAACCGCGGAGTCGGGATGGTGTTCCAGAGCTATGCGCTGTATCCTCATCTCACCGTCCGGCAGAACATCCGCTTCCCGCTTGAGAACCTGAAAGGCGCGGACAGACTGTCCGGGAAAGAAATGGATGAACGGGTGGACGAGGCGGCCAGGCTGGTTCAGATCGACAGCCTGATGGAACGCAAACCGAGCGAATTGTCCGGCGGCCAGCAGCAGCGCGTTTCCATCGCGAGAGCGCTTGTCAAGATGCCCCGCGTTTTGCTGCTCGACGAGCCGCTGTCCAATCTGGATGCCAGGCTTCGTCTCCAGACGCGTGAGGAAATCCGGCGCATCCAGAGGGAAACCGGCATCACCACGATCTTTGTGACGCATGACCAGGAAGAGGCCATGAGCATCTCCGACGGCATCGTGGTCATGGAGGCCGGCGTGGTGCAGCAGATCGGGAAACCGCAGGACGTCTACGATGATCCGGTCAATCTCTTTGTCGCCAAGTTCCTCGGCACGCCCGCGATCAACGTCTTTCAAGGACGCGTGAAAGACAGCCGGCTGCTGATCGGCGAAGAGGAGGTCCTGTCCGTTCCGGGCGCTCCGGACGGCGAGGTTGTGGCCGGCATTCGTCCGGAAGGTTTTATCCTTGACGAGAACGGCCCGTTTACGACCCGGCTTGTCCGCGTCGAAGTGATGGGGCGGGATACCAGCATCGTATCCACACACGATGCGCTTGAAGGGGCGACCGTCCGCTCGATCATCAGTGCGGAAAACAAGGTGGATCCGGATGCCGCCGTCGTGCATTTCTCATTAAAACCGTCGAAGGTCTGTCTGTTTAACCGCTCGGACGGATCCCGGATCATGTTTGAGGGCAATATCAGGGTGAGGTGACACATGGGACAGAACAAATTTAAAGCATGGCTGTACCTCCTGCCGGCTATGATCTTTCTGGGCATCTTCATGGTATACCCGCTCATCGACGTCTTTGTCTATTCGTTTGAGGAGGGATACAATTCGGCATCCCAGACGTTCTTCGGAACCGGCATTTACAATTACCGCTATGTACTCCGCGATCCGTACTTCCTGCAGGCGGTGAAAAACACATTTATCATCGTGATCATCACGGTTCCGGTGTCGACCGGGCTTGCGCTTCTCATCTCGGTCGGCCTCAATTCGATCAAACCGCTCAGGGATCTCTTTCAGACCGTTTACTTCCTGCCGTATGTGACCAATACGCTGGCCGTCGGCCTGGTCTTCATGATCCTGTTCCAGAAGACCCCGTACACGGACGGATTTATCAACCTGATCATCAAGATGTTCGGCGGCAGCAGCGTCGATTTCATCGACGGTCCGTACTGGGCCAAGATGTTTGTGATGTGCTTCTATACGGTCTGGGTTGTGATGCCGTTCAAGATCCTCATCCTGACGAGTGCGCTCGCATCCGTCAACCAGGTCTATTATAATGCCGCGAAGGTGGACGGGACGTCCCGTTTCCGCATCTTCACGCGCATCACGCTTCCCATGATCTCCCCGATGATTTTCTATCTGATTATTACCGGTTTTATCGGCGCGTTCAAAGCATACAGCGACGAAGTCGCGATCTTCGGAACGGACCTGAATGCGGCCGGCATGAATACAATCGTCGGGTACGTCTATGACATGCTGTACGGTGACAGCGGCGGATATCCTTCCTACGCTTCAGCCGCGGCACTCATCCTGTTTGCGATTGTCCTGACGATCACCTGCATCAACCTGCTTGTCAGCGGCAAGAACACGCACTACTCATAAAGAGGGGAGGACGCCATGGACCATACATATGCAAAAATAGAGCGTTCGGCCAGGACGAGAGAGCGCGTGCGGAAAATCGTGACGTATGTGCTGCTTGCGGTCTGGGCTGTGATCGTGCTGTTCCCGTTTTACTGGATGATCCTTACATCCGTAAAAAGCTACAGCGCCTATAACTCGGAATACATTCCGAAACTGTATACGCTGTCCCCGACCATCCGGAATTATATCGATGCCTTCACGACGGTTTCACTCAGCCGGTATTTCCTGAATACGCTGCTCTTCACCGTTGTAACGACCGCGCTTATGATGGTTGTGATCATTCCGGCGGCATTTGCCTTCTCGAGACTGGAATTCCGCGGGAAAAACCTCGTGTTCACGCTGTTCCTGTCCCTGATGATGATCCCGAACGAGCTTGTGATCATCACCAATTTCGTGACCATCACGGACTGGGGGATGCGGAACTCCTATATCGGCCTCATCCTGCCGTCCGTCACGTCCGTTTTCTACATTTATCTGCTGAAGGAGAATTTCGAGCAGATCCCGGACGCGCTCTACAAGGCGGCGAAGGTGGACGGAACCTCCGATTTCAAGTACCTCATCAAAGTCATGCTCCCGATCTGCCGTCCGACCATCATCACGATCGTGATCCTGAAGGTGATCGAGTGCTGGAACAGCTATGTCTGGCCGAGACTGATCACGGACGACGAGGCGTATTTCCTTGTGTCCAACGGCATCCAGGAGATTCGTGAAAACGGGTTCGGCCGTGAAAACATTCCGGCTATGATGGCCGCCGTTGTGGTGATCTCGGTGCCGCTTATCGTCCTGTTCCTGATCTTCCACAAAAAGATCATGGCCGGTGTTTCGAGAGGAGGGACAAAAGGATGAAGCGTATGTTCAGACCTGTCGTTCTCTTAGCGGCCGTCCTGTTCCTTTTGACAGGCTGCCACGGGTCCCGGGGGCTGCCGACGTTTGAAGTGCCGGAGACATTTGACGACTCCAAAAAGTACGAGATCACTTTCTGGGCGAAAAACGATACGAATAAAACGCAGACGAAGATCTACGAGAAGGCGATCCGTGATTTCGAGTCCATGTATCCGAACATCACCGTCAACATGCGGCTCTATACGGATTACGGGAAGATCTACAATGACGTGATCACGAACATCTCGACCAACACGACGCCGAATGTCTGCATCACGTATCCGGACCATATCGCCACCTACATGACCGGAGCTGACGTCGTCGTTCCGCTGGACAGCCTGGCCGGGGACGGGAAATACGGACTCGGAGGAAGCGAAGTCCGGTTTGATTCGCCGAAGGCGGAGGAGATCGTGCCTCAGTTCCTGGAGGAATGCCGGATCGGCGGGGTCGTCTACGCGCTGCCCTATATGCGGTCGACAGAGGCTTGTTATGTAAACCGCACGTTCGTGGAGAAGCTGGGCTTTACACTTCCCGAGGTGCTGACCTGGGACTTTGTCTGGGAAGTGTCGGAAGCGGCCATGGAAAAAGATGCCGACGGGAATTTTGCGGTGAACGGCCAGAAGATCATGATCCCGTTTATCTACAAGTCCACCGACAACATGATGATCCAGATGCTGAAGCAGAAGGGAGCGGAGTATTCCTCTTCGGACGGCACGATCGGGATCTTCAATGATACGACCAGGGAACTGCTCCTTGAGATCGCTTCTCACGCAAAGACCGGCGCATTTTCGACCTTCAAGATCTCCAGCTATCCGGCCAATTTCCTGAATGCCGGACAGTGCATCTTCGCGGTAGATTCCACGGCCGGCGCCACCTGGATGGGGACCCATGCACCGCTGATCGACATCAGCAAAGACAAGCTGGTTGAGTTCGATACCGAAGTCATGGCGATCCCGCAGTTTGATCCCGAAGACCCGAAGATGATCTCCCAGGGGCCGTCCGTCTGTTTGTTCAACAAGGATAATCCGCAGGAAGTGCTGGCGTCCTGGCTGTTCCTCCAGTATCTTCTGACCAATGACGTCCAGAATGCTTACGCCGGAACAGAGGGGTATGTGCCGGTTACGCTGAAAGCGCAGGAGTCGGAAGCCTATCAGGATTATCTGTCCCGGAGCGGCGAAGACAACAGCACGTACTACGACGTGAAGATCAAGGCGTCGGAGCTGCTGCTTCAGAATACGGATCACACGTTTGTGACTCCGGTGTTCAACGGATCGACGTCGCTGCGCGATGCAGCCGGCCAGATGATCGAAAATACCGTAAAATCAGTCAGGCGAAAAGAAACCGTGGATGACAGGTATATCGATGACCTGTTCTCTTCGGTGACATCCCTGTACCGGCTGGATCAGATCAGCCGGAATGACGATGTGCCGCAGGAGCTCGGTCCGCTGCCCGCAACCTCAAAAGCCCTCATCGGCATCCTCGTATGTGCCTGGATCCTGATCCTCCTGTATCTTGCGGTGAGTGCATTGAAAAAGGCGGGGAAAGGGTGAAAAATCTGACTTTTTGCGCCGGGGCTTTCGAGTGAGAAACAAACTTCAAGAAAAACGGTAGCTGATTGAATTTTATCGGAATCCTAGTATAATAAAGGATAGCGTTTCCCATAGAATCACCTATACAAAAAGGAGAAAAGGGTAATGAAAAAAGTAGGCGTGTTGTTATTATCGGTAACGATGGCAGCTGCCCTTGCAGGCTGCGGTTCCTCATCAGGCACTGCTTCCAAGGCAGCGAGTGCCGCTGCGTCGGCAGCGGAGAGCGCACTGGATCAGGCGGAAAGTGCCGTATCTGAAGCGGCGGAGAGCGTCGCAGCCGAAGCTGAGAGCACGGCCGAAGAAGCTGTCTCCGCAGCGGAAGAAGCTGTATCTGAGGCAGCGGAAGCGGCTGAGAGCGTGGTTGAGGAAACCGCCAGCGCAGCGGAAGAAGCTGAGAGCGTAGTTGAGGAAGCTGCGAGCACAGCGGAAGAAGCTGAGAGCACGGTTGAAGAAGTCGCGAGCGCAGCAGAAGAAGCTGAGAGCGCAGTTGAAGAAGCTGCATCTGAGGCGGAAGAAGTCGTCTCCGAGGCAGCGGAAGCGGCTGAGAGCGTTGCAGGTGAAGCTGAGAGCGCAGCCGAGGAAGTTGCGAGCGCAGCAGACGAAGCTGAGAGCGCAGCAGAAGAAGCTGCATCTGAGGCAGAAGAGGTTGTCTCCGAGGCAGCGGAAGCGGC
>CACXFK010000242.1 GCA_902766945.1 uncultured Lachnospiraceae bacterium
CGGCGGATCGCAGAATTGCACATTGGAAAGCAGCTTCGCTGCTGTGCAATTCGCGCACGATTCCTCTTCGAGAATCGTGATTTACTTTTCCCCTTTGAGACGGCTGATCAGCGCCCACATGGCCCCGGCCGAGTTGAAATTGGCCGGAACGATTTCCTTTGCGGGCACCGTGACGTCGAACGCGTCGCTGATCTCGCCGATGATCGCAAGCAGGTCAAAGGAAGAAATCACGCGGTTATCAATCAGATGTTCTTCCGACCCGAAGTCCACGTCAGGGCAGACGTCTTCAAGGATTTCCAGCAATTTGTCCATCTTTTCTCCTCCCGTCAGTACAGAATCGCGTCGTCAAGGCAGGCATTTCCTTCGCTGCCTCCGTCGTCGTAGTCGTCATAGTCATAGTCGTCATAGTCGTCTTCGTCATCATAGTAATACGTTTCCGTCTTGCCGTATGCTTCCTCGGACGTCATGAATCCGTTTTTGACCTTTTCCGAAAGCTGCGTATTGTATTCCTGCTTCTGGCTGAGGCTCGTGAAGACCACATACGCAACCGGATCCTCATAGCGGATCTCCACTGATTCGGCGTCGCCGAAGGGCAGCGTATGCAGCGTCATGACTTTGTCCTCGTCAAAGGTCAGCAGCAGATCGTAAACCGGCGGGGTGCTCACGTCCGATCCGTCCGCGTTTTTGGTCTTCGGCGTGCAGTAAAGAGTCCGCTCCTCATCGGCCTTGAACACGCCGTCACCCGACAGCGCCAGTTCCTCAGGCTCTGCGGAATCGATGACGATCGATATGCCGCGGATGTCCATGCCGGTCGCATTTTTGAGCTCGAGCGCGTAATCTCCGTCCGTTTTCTTCTCTCCGACCGTCTCTTTCGCTTCTTCCGCCTCCCCGGCCTCCGAAGCTGCGGATGCTGCCGTATCCTGCGCCGCTTCACCGTATGCCGCAGACGGGACAACCGTCATCGCAAGAATCAGGGCCAGTGCCAGTACTCTCTTTTTCATTGATCCAACCTCCTTCAAGTTACTTGTCGCAGTTCTTTTTATTCACTCCGTTTCCGGCAAATGCCACTCTTCCTTCCGTCCCTGAAAGGGATCTGGGGATCGCATAACAGCTGGCCTTGATGCAGAGATCCCAGTGCGGGTCATAATATCTGCCCCCGATTTCAACCCAGCCATGCCCCGTATCATTGACGGTGAGCACGTCATGATAGCCGACGGCGTTGGCCAGATAGGCGAAAACCGCCGCATAGCAGTAGCAGTCTCCGCAGCCGTGCTCCATCATGTACTCGGCGTAATTGAGATCCCAGCAGCTGCCGGACACGCCCAGTTCCGGAATCACCCGCATGGAAAAATGCTTCTGAACAAACTCGAAGACAGCCCGCAGCTTCTTTTTCTTCGGCATATCAGGCTTCACGGCCCGGTCCGCGAGCTTCTGCGCCTCAAGGACGACCTTCAGTTTTTTCCTCGGCCTGTCGCCGGACGGCGCGGCCTTTCCGAATTTTTTCAGCTTGATGCCGTCGACCTTGCGCCCGGTCAGCATATACCCCTTCTTCCCGTTCGCATTGCGGAAATAATAAGCCTTCTTTCCGGATTTCCGCCATCCCGTCAGCTGACGGCCCTTCCTGTCAAAGCAGTACTGTCTGCCGTCAATTTTGAAAATGCCGTTTTTCAGTTTCTTCCTGCCGTTATAGTAGTAATAGTATCCCTTCTTCTTGACCCACTTCCCGGCCGCCTGCTTTTTAGCCGGCGCGGCCGCCTTTGCCGCTTCCGATGATGAAGAAGCCGCAGGAGTCGGTGAGGCTGACGGAGCCGCGGGAACGGCTGCACCCGAACTCCCCAGGAGGATTACAAGAAGCGCAGCGGGAAGAATCCGTCTCAGATATTTCCCCATAGAGCCCCTCCTCACTATTTATCGCAATTCTTTATATTATGCCGGTGGCCTACCCAGTGCGGCCGTCCGCCCGTCCCCGACTCGGAAGCAGGCGTCGCAAAGCAGTCCACCTTGATCCACAGATCCCAGTGGGGATCGTAGAACTTTCCGTCGATCTCGGCCCATCCGTGCATCCCGTTATTGACGCAGAGCACGTCTTTGCAGCCGATCGATACGGCGAGATAGGCAAACAGGTACGCATACCCGTAACAGTCGCCGCCGCCGTGATCCATCATGTATTCGGCGTAATTGAGATCCCAGCTTCCTTTGGAATTGCCCAGCTCTTCCATGACAAAAGAGCGGTAGTACTTCTGGACGTATTCGAAGCAGGCCCTCAGTTTCGCCTTTTTCTTCATCGTCGGGCGGACGGCCTTGTCCGCGATCTTTCTCGCCCTCAAAAGGATCTTCAGCTTTCTTTTGGCCCGTTCGCTCTTCGGAGCTGCGCGGCCCGTTTTTTTCAGGCGTATGCCGTTTACTTCCTGACCGGTCAGCATGTAGCCCTTCTTCCCGTTTTTGCAGCGGAAATAATAGACTTTCTTCCCGACCTTCCGCCATCCGGTCAGCTGGCGGCCTTTTTTATCAAAGCAGTATTTTCTGCTGCCTATTTCATAGATTCCCTTTTTGAGTTTCTTCTTCCCCCGGTAATAGTAATAGTACCCGTTCTTTTTCACCCATTTGCCGGTCTCGATCTGCGTGACCACAGTCGGCTCGGGAACGTGCCGGCTGACCGGTGAATCCGGAAAAACGCCTGCAGTCTCCGCTGCCGCTTCCGGGGCCGCACACAGCATCATCAGCAGGCATGAAAGCACAAATAAAAAACCTGTCCCCCTCATCTTCATACCGCTCTCCTTTACTTAATGATCTGAACAGCGTCCGCAAGGCTGTGCATCCCCGCGGATTGTTTTGTCTCACAGGGAACGAACTTTCCTATGAGACAAGCATCCCTGCCAGAAGCTTTGAAAAGGCTCTGGCCGCATCGCCGTTCATATGTCCGTCAAGGTCCGTATAGGCATCGACGCGATGTGTAAACGCCTTGTAGAGCGTGCCTTCCGGGTCGTTGAAATTCAGGAAATCCACCCCGCATTCCTCAAAGAACGCCGCAAAAAACCGGTTGGACTCCATAAATCCGTCCGAAAAATGTTTCAGCGTCGGAGACGGAACCGGAGCCATCACGCAGACGAAGTCAATCTCTTCATCCCTGCAGAGACGGATCAGCTTCCTCATCCACTCCATCTGTTCCGGGACCACCTTCTCTTCGGAAAAGGCGTTCAGGCCCGCATAGCTGAATGTGGACGGATCCGTCGGATAGCGCTCGATAAAGCCGTCGCTGTGGTACTTCTGAGATTCGGTCGCGTACCCTTCCGCGCTGTAATCCCCGGCGAGCTTCCTCTTCACTGTCGCAGGCAGCTCACGAAGCTCATACCCGATCGGGTACTCATACCACGGAAACAGCAGCGTCCTGAAATTGCAGCGCGCGATCGTCTCCGCAAAATAAGCCAGCTTCGCGGCCGACAGCGGAAACTCATGATAGAAAAGAAGGTAGTTGTTTCCCTCCTCCTTCTCATTCATGAAATACTCCGGTGAAATGGCGTATACGACCCGCTCCGGCTTTTTGTCCTTTTCGATCAGAAGCTTCAGCAGATAGTACGAATCAACCGGATATTCGCCGCCGACGCACAGATTGTGTCCCGTCCTGCCGGTGACGCTCTTCATTTCATCCGGGGAGATATTCATCTTCCCGTGCGAGCCTCCGAGGATCAGATCCTCCGCCCCTTCCGTCCGGACCTTGTAAATGTCGCTCCGGATAAACGTGCAGGGGTAAAGCACAAAATCAAGCAGCAGAAGAACCGCGATAAACACAGCCGCAACGGCTGCCGCCCTGATGAGGTTCTTCATACGGCCTCTCCCGTCAGAACTGCGCATAGATGAACCCCCTCGGCGCAGCCGTCGATCCGAAACATCCGATGCTGATCAGAAGCAGCAGGCAGATCGCCGCGGCTGCCGGAAGCGGCAGGCGGTTGATCCGGTCCCGCAGATCAACTCCCCGCTCCTCGAAAAGTCCCTTCGCCACCATCAGGGCTGTACCGGCGGCGACAATGAGCAGAGCGTACGGAGTGAAAGCCGTCCCGCCCCTCCCGGCGGGAATCGTCAGAAGCTGTGCCGGATGGAACGACGTGAAGCATCTCCGGATCATGCGGAGCGCCTCCATCGTGCCGGACACCGGGTCAAATGCGAGCAGCACATTGGCGATCACATAGGTGCGGGCGATCATAAAAAACCGGTACCACGGTTCATCCCCCGCGATGTGCAGCGCCTTCTTCATCGATCGGTACGTTCCGGCCATCAGCTCGCTAAATGCGATGATGACGCCGTTTGCGAGACCGTATATGATAAACTGCCAGCTGGCGCCGTGCCACACGCCGACCAGGAAGAAGACGATCAGTTCGGCGAGCGCAACCGGCAGGACGCGGCCGGTTCTGCGCCCGAACGCGCTCCGGCTCCATTTTCCGAACCGCATCATCCATTTTGACACCGAAACGGGATAGAAGACATAGGTCATCATCCACTCGCCAAGTGTAATATGCCATCTTTTCCAGAAATCCGCAATCGAAACGGCCAGATAAGGCCGGCGGAAATTCTCGCTGAGCGTGATCCCGAGCATCTCGCTGATGCCGATCACGACGTCGATGCCGCCCGAAAAATCCGCGTACAGCTGGATGCCGTAAAAGATCAGTGCAAATGCGCCCAGGCCGCTGTACGTCTCCGGATCGCGGTAAATGGCGTCCGTGAAAACCGCCGCCCAGTCCGAGATCACGATCTTCTTAAAGAAGCCCCACAGGATCCGCTCCGCGCCCCGGGTGATCCGCTCCCATTCAAACGCGTGCGGCTCAAAGAGCTGATGGGCCAGTTTCCCGTACGAAGAGATCGGCCCCTGAAGCAGCTGCGGGAAATAAGAGACAAACAGAGCATACCGCGCGGGATTTTTCTCCGGCGAAACCTTCTCCCAGTATACGTCCAGCAGATAGCCGGAGGACTGAAATGTATAGAAGGAGATCCCGAGCGGAAACAGAATGCCTGTATGCGGCAGATTCAGATGAAAAAGTGCGTTCAGATTGGCCGCGGCAAATGCGGAATACTTGACGATCCCAAGCATGCCGAAGTTGCAGATCAGGCCGAGCGCGGTGACCTTCTTTCTGAGGCCGGCCGGCTTTCCGCTAAGACGGAGATGCTCTGTAAGAAGGGCAAATCCATACGTCACGGCCGTCGAGAAGACGATATAGACAAGATAGTTCGCGCCGCCCCACAGATAGTATACATAGCTGAAGAGAAGCAGCGCGATCCACTGCATTTTTTTCGGCACGATGTAATACAGGAATACAACGGCCACGGCAAATATCAAAAATGTATTTGAAACTAGTGACATCCCGGTGCGTCAGCCCTTTACCGATAAAAGTTTTTTCTTCGCGCTGTAGTACTTGAGTGTCTTCTTCTTCGTCGAATAAGTGAACTTATAACCGGCGTTTTTGTCCCCGAGCTTTGCGCTGTACTCCTTATAGAAGTTGGGGTCGTAGACATAGACTTTTCCTTTTTTGGTCTTCATCTCAACCCAGGCGTGCGTGGCAAGACCGGAAGACTTTTCCACATAGCCGCGCACCACTTTGACGTTATAGCCCAGAACCTTGGCCATCCAGTAAAATGTGTACGCCTGCACGTAGCAGTCTCCTCTCCCGTGCTTAAACCCGAATTCACCATAATACCTGGCAATCTTGGCCTCTTTCTTCGAAGACGGCGGCGCCACGGTATAGAAATCCATCGCGGCCCACTTGAAGGCCTTCTTCAGGTTGAGATTGATTTTCTTAGTGAGCAGACGTTTTGCCGCGAGCGCTTCGACGCCCTTGAAACGGACGGCGACGCCCTTCTTGTCGATTTTGTAGTATTTCTTGCCTGCTTTATAGACCTTCTTGTTCTTAACCAGAACTCCCGTAGACTTAAAAATATAAGTCTTTCCGTCGATTGTCTTAACGCCGGTCGCTTTTTTCCCGTCCGCGTAGTAATACGTCTTTCCCTTTACGGTCTTCCAGCCTTCTTCTTTCGCGGCCGTCTCCGAAGCGGTGACCGCCTTGCCCTCGGTCTCCGCGTAAACCGCCCCCGCGGAGAGCGATGCCGCGGTCAGTGAGAGGACCGCAAGCGCGATGCATGTCCTGATCCTGAATTTCTTTTTCATATGCCAGTCTCCTTTCAGCAGAATCTTCTGTTTATGAAGCACGGACTTCACATCCTGAAACGGATGGCTGCCAGTCCGCATTTTACTTCTGTCAGCTGAGCAGTCCGGCGGCGACATAGACGATCTCGCTGCCGTCCGGCATCGTGTAATACTGAGCCTCGAAGCGGCTGTACCGTTCCACGGTCACGCTCTCAGGCATCACGTCTTCGTAGAGGGTGCAGGCATTGGTCGTGAATGTGCTTTTCGGTTTCCCTGCGTACTTCTTCAAAAGCGTGCGGAGCGTCTCCGCGTCAGAACCCTGAGCCGCCGCCTTCTGCAGCTTCTCCGTCACCGCTTTATTCAGCTTGCCGCTTTTGTTAAAATAATAGAACTTGCCGTCGTCGAATCCCGCGCTGACGTATATGCCTGTCAGAAGACCTCCGTCCGTACCAAAACCGTATTGTACACCCTTGACCTTCTTCACGGCGACATTATATTTAAAAGCAGCTGTCTTTGCCGCCTTGTAAGCCTTCCCGCTCTTTCCGAAATAGAGTTTCTTTTTCTTTCCGCCGACTTTCACCTTTTTCCAGGCGTTCTTCAGCTTCTTCCCTTTCTTGTTGTAATAGTAATAATTGTAGTCGGTCGGATGAGAGCCTTTGATTTTCACTTTTACGAGCCGGTTCCTGTAGGTCTTCTTTGCTGCCGCACAGACAGGAACCGCCGCACAGAGGCCAAGACCAAGCACGCAGATGATGACGGTCAGCAGCACACGGAATCTCTTCATTCTTTTTCTACCTCCTCCTTTGCGGCCGGCCCTTGTCCGGCCGTTTTTCCCTTCCTTTACAAAACGGCTTTTTTATACAAAGTGTACTGCGAATGGCTCTGCCCCCGGGTTTGCCTGCATTCTGCCATATCGCATCACCCTGCTTTCTTTTTCCACTTCACGGTTCCGTTTTTGATGATCATCCTGTACACCGTATCGACACGCAGCCGGAACGGATACTCACTCCGTTTCACCATAAAACAGTTTTCGTCCGTGTGCGCCCTTCCCATGCTGCAGTCGATGATCTTCCACGTCCGGTCGTCCTTCACATATGTGATGCTGTGATCGCTGAGCGGCCAGTCCGCGTGCGCCGTAACGCCTCCGTACGCAACCCTGGCCGGATACCCGAGCACTCTCGCGATATAGGCCATGGATGCGGCGTAATTGCAGCAGTCACCCATATGCGTCCTGAACATATACGCGGCATAAGTACGGATCTTCCCCGCTGATGCCGGGGTGTGGTTGACCGAATAATACGAGTATGTACACAAAGCGCGATAGCATTTTTTCAGCTGTGCGTATCTCGATCCGCGAAGCTTCGTATGTTTCACCACAAACCGGACAGCGGCCTTGATCCTCTTGTCTGACACGCGTATGCCGTTCTTGTCGACGTACGCGTACCCGGACTTCTTTGTCCCTGCGATCACGTTCTTCAGCCGGATGCCTTTTTTGTTGTAGTAACAGGTTTTCTTTCCGATTTTGACCCAACCGGTCCGTTTCGTCTTTTCAGCGCCTGTCTGCGCCGTCTTCACAGCCGCAGCCGATGCGGTTCCCCCCGCGGCCGGTATGGGCGCCGCGGACAGGATCAAAGCGCACAGGCAGATCAGTTTGATACAGAATGACGCTTTTTCCCGAAACAATTCTAACATGTTCAAACCCCGTTGTCATTCAGAACCAATCCGACTTTCCGGCTGATTCTCAGTTTTCAAAGGAATGCAGATACCGGTCCTGCGCGTCCGTCAGATGATCAATTTTTGTCCCGAGGAAACGCAGTTTTCTCTCCGCAATCTCACGGTCGATCTCCTCCGGCACGCGGTTGATCATCGGAAGATGATCGTTCCTGTGCTTCACCAGATACTCGGCCGAGAGCGCCTGGACCGCGAAGCTCATATCCATGATCTCGGCGGGATGACCGTCCCCGGCCGCCAGGTTCACCAGCCTTCCCTCTCCGATCAGGTTGACGGAGCGGCCGTTTTTCAGCGTATATCCGACGATGTTGTCCCTTCTCAGTTCCTTTGACACCGATTCCGCCTCAAGGGCGGCATAATCGACTTCCACGTTGAAATGGCCGGCATTTGTCAAAATGGCGCCTTCCTTCATGAGCAGCATGTGCTCCATCGTGATCACGTCCCTGCAGCCGGTCACCGTGACGAACACGTCGCCAAGCGGCGCCGCTTCCTTCATCGGCATCACAAGGAAGCCGTCCATCACGGCTTCGATCGCTTTGACCGGGTCGACCTCGGTCACGATCACGCGGGCGCCGAGCCCCTTTGCGCGCATCGCCACGCCCTTGCCGCACCAGCCATAGCCGGCGACCACGACCTGCTTGCCGGCCACGATCAGATTGGTCGTTTTGTTGATCGCATTCCAGACAGACTGGCCCGTGCCGTACCGGTTGTCAAAGAGATGCTTCATCGCGGCGTCGTTGACGAGCATGACCGGGTATTTCAGCTTACCCGCTCTGTCCATCGAAAGGAGACGGATGATGCCGGTCGTCGTCTCTTCGCAAAGCCCGATCACGCCCGGAATGAGTTCCGGAAAGCGGCTGTGCATCATATGATTCAGGTCGCCTCCGTCGTCGATGATGATCTGAGGGCCGGCCTCAAGGCAGGCGGCCAGATGGCGGTCGTATTCCTCCGCCGTTGCGCCGTGCCAGGCAAAGACGCGGATGCCCCGCTCAGTGAGGGCTGCGCAGATGTCGTCCTGCGTGGAGAGGACGTTGCTCCCGGTCGCGTAAACGTCGGCGCCGCCGGCCTGAAAGACCGTGGCAAGATACCCGGTCTTTGCTTCCATATGGACAGACAGGGCCACCTTCAGTCCTTCAAACGGTTTTGTCTTCTCAAAGTCTTCGCAGATGCTTCTAAGCACCGGCATATGGTCTTCTACCCATTTCAGTTTCCGTTCCCCCTGCGGGGCCAGGCTGATATCCCGTATTTCACTCATGTTTCGTCAGTCTCCTCATATTGATTCAGTCGTTCGCCTGTGAAACGTAAAAGCCGTCTTTATCTGTACCGGTCCGCGATCTTTTCCGTCTCGTAGAAGACGCGCTCCTCGTCGATCGTAGTCAGATGGCCGCTCCGCATCAGGAACCGTCCCCCGACCATCACGTCCGAAACCTCGCACCCGGTCGCCGAATAAACAAGCGACGCCTTCCTGTGATACAGAGGCCGCAGGTTCGGGTGGTTCTCGTCGATCAGGATGAGATCCGCGGTCTTCCCGGTTTCAATGACGCCCAGATCGTCCCGCCCGATTGCTTCGGCGCCGTTCTTCGTCGCGATCTTCAGCGTCTCATCGGCCGTAAGCGAGAGCGCGTCTTTTGTCACGCCCTTCTGCGTCATGGACAGAAGGCGCATCTCGCCGAACATGTTCAGCGAATTGTTGGAAGCCGCGCCGTCGGTGCCGAGGCACACGTGTACGCCTTCCTTCAGCATGCGGTCTGCCGGTGCGAATCCGTTTGCCAACTTCATATTGCTTGCAGGATTTGTCACTACGTGGATATTCGGGCGGCGCAGAATCTCGTAATCCCCGTCGTCCAGATAGACGCAGTGAGCCAGCAGGATCTCGCTGTCCAGAAGGCCCAGGCTGTCCAGATACCGGACCGGTGTCATACCGTGCTCATCCATGCAGGTGTCAAACTCCGATCTGGTTTCCGAAAGATGGATATTCAGAAGAAGATGTCGTTCGCGCGCCAGTTCGCCGGTATAGCGCAGGAGATCCGAGCCGCAGGTATAGATCGCGTGCGGGCCGAGGCCGAATGTGCACGGAGCGCCGATCGAGGCCCCGTACTCCATCTCGTCAAAGGCTTCCCGGAGCCGCCGCACGGCGGCCTCATCCTGCCGGTCCGTCCCGACCAGCCCCCGGGTGATCACGCCGCGCATCCCCGTATCCGCGCAGGCTTTGACGGCCATGCGCGGAAACATCTGCATATCCACGAAGGTCGTCGTGCCGGTGCGGATCATTTCCATCATCGAAAGAAGATTGCCCCAGTAGGCGTCCTCCTGCGTCAGCGAATCCTCGACCGGCGTCACGCGGTCGAACAGCCAGGTCGTAAACGGGACGTCATCCGCATAGTTCCTGAGAAGAGACATATATGCATGCGTGTGGCAGTTGATGAGGCCGGGAAGCAAGGTCTTATGCGAGCAGTCAACCACTTCATCCATAGAGAACTTCTGCGGCTCCTTCCCGATTGAAGAAATCCGGCTGGCGCTGATGTACACATCGGTTCGCTCGGTTTCAGGTCTGTCGTAAAGATGAACATTTTTCAGCAAAATTCCCATCGCTGTGCTATAATCTCCTTTAAATTTGTGATCATGTGCCCCGTTCCGGCCGCCGGATGCGTCCGGCAGGGTAAGAAGAGGAGGAACCATCATGCAATACAGGACAAAAGGAGTCTGCTCCAGTCTCATCAACTACGAAATCAAAGACGGCAAACTTCACAATGTCAGCTTTCAAGGGGGCTGCAACGGCAATCTGAAAGGCATCGGCAAGCTGGTTGAAGGCATGGACCCGAAGGACGTCATCGAAAGACTCGAAGGCACGACCTGCGGTTTCAAAAACACCTCATGTCCCGATCAGCTCGCCAAAGCCCTGAAAGAATCGCTGCAGGCGTAACATCACTTTGTCCACTTGTTTGCAAGTGCCGTAATCTGGTCCGCAAAGCGGGCCAGATCTTTATTTGACATGCCCTTGCTTGCGCGGACGACAGAGAGCAGGTTCTGGGCGGCATTTTCCAGACGGTTGTAAACCGTCGCGGCTTTCTTCGCCCCTTCAGACTTGCCCTTGAGGCTGTCTGCCCCGGCTTTCTCAATCGGGATGCCCGTCGTCTCTCTCAGGCAGACGTTATGGGTCAGATCCCAGACCGTGCCCGAATACGGCGCGTACGCGTCGCAGCCGAGCTGCTCGCGGATGAGGTCCGCAAAGAGATTCGTGACGGTATCCTCTCCGTGCACGACGAAGAACTTTTTCGGCTTCTCCCTGAAGCCGGCCGCCCACGCGAGGAGGCCTTCCCGGTCGGCATGACCGGAGATGCCCGGCAGCGACATGATCTCAGCCGCCACGTGGATCGACTCGCCGAAAAGCGTCACTTCCTTGGCACCGTTGATCAGCGCGCGGCCGAGCGTTCCTTCCGCCTGATACCCGACAAACAGGATCGTTGATTCCGGGCGCCACAGATTGTGCTTCAGATGGTGCTTGATGCGGCCGGCTTCGCACATGCCGCTCGCGGACAGGATGATTTTCGGCTCCGTGATCTCATTGATCTCTTTGGATTCATCCGACGTCAGGCTGAGCCGAAGGCCCGGAAACGCGATCGGGTTGATGCCGCTCCGGATCAGTTCCTCCGCTTCCTTGTCAAAGCAGTCCGCCGTATGTTCATTGAAGATCCCCGTCGCGCGGACGGCCAGAGGGCTGTCCACATAGACCGGGAAATTCCCGTGTCCCGTCACCATGTTGTCCGCCTTGATCTGACGGATAAAATAGAGCATCTCCTGCGTCCTGCCGACCGCGAAGGACGGGATCACGACATTTCCGCCCCGGTCAAAGGTCCGCTGGATCACCTCGGCGAATTTCGCCACATGGTCTATTCTTTCGCCGTGGCTGCGGTCCCCGTAGGTTGATTCGATCAGCACATAGTCCGCGCTGTCCACCGTCTTCGGATCATTGATCAGCGGCTGGTCGACATTGCCCAGGTCGCCCGAAAAGACGATCTTGGTCTCTTTCCCGTCTTCTTCCGCCCACACCTCGATCGCCGCGCTTCCGAGCAGATGCCCGACGTCCGTAAAACGGATCTTCAGCCCGTCCGCGACTTCGATGATCTGGTCGTAATCGCACTCGACAAAGCGCTGCAGGATCTTCAGCACGTCTTCCGTCGAATAGAGCGGCACATACGGTTCAAGGCCTTTCCGCTTTCCTTTGCGGTTGCGCCATTCCGCTTCAAATTCCTGGATGCCCGCCGAATCGAGCAGCATGATATCGCACAGGTCGCAGGTCGCTCTCGTCGCAAAGATCTGTCCTTGAAACCCGCGGGCGCTAAGAAGCGGGAGAAGCCCTGTGTGGTCAATATGCGCGTGTGTCACGAACACATAGTCTATTTCGCCGGCCTGAAAAGGAAGAGGGACATTTTCGTAAATGTCTCTGCCCTGCTCCATACCATAGTCAACAAGAATCTTTTTCCCGGCTGCCTCAAGCAGGTGACAGCTTCCGGTCACCTCATGATCGGCACCTATAAAGGTAAGTTTCATGGTGGGCCCTCCTTGCGATTTTTAGTAAAGTATAGTATACCATAAATCGGCACATGATCATAACAGTGATCCGCGGCGTTTGCTAAAAGGTACATGCCCGGTGTGAAAAATACAATTTCAGAACAGTCAAAGGAAAACACGCTATGAAGAAGATCGTTTTAACAGGGGGCGGAACCGCGGGACATGTGACGCCGAATATCGCCCTCCTTCCCCGGCTCAGGGAACTGGGCTACGACATCAGCTATATCGGGTCCTATGACGGGATCGAAAAAAAGCTGATCGCCGACTACGGCATTCCTTACACGGGCATCTCGACCGGCAAGCTCCGCCGGTACTTTGACATCAAGAACCTGACGGATCCGATCCGGGTGCAGAAGGGATTCCACGAAGCCCGGAAAGCACTGAAAGCCATCCGGCCGGACATCGTCTTCTCAAAGGGGGGATTTGTATCCGTTCCCGTCGTGCATGCCGCAAGGACGCTCAAGATCCCGGTCATCTGTCACGAATCGGACATGACGCCCGGTCTGGCCAATAAGCTCTGCATCCCGGCCGCAGCCAAAGTCTGCTGCAACTTCCCCGAGACCGTCCGCGATCTGCCGGCGGATAAGGCCGTCCTGACGGGCACTCCGATCCGGGCGGAGCTGATGTCGGGCGACCGGAAGAAAGCCCTCGCCTTTACCAATCTGACGGACGACAAGCCGTTCCTTATGATCATCGGCGGATCCCTCGGCGCACAGGCCGTCAACGAGGCGGTCCGGGCGGCCCTGCCGCAGCTGCTTCCGCAGTTCCACATCATTCATCTCTGCGGAAAAGGAAAGCTGGACGAATCGCTTGTCGGGACAGAAGGCTATGTGCAGTACGAATACATCAGCGAAGAGCTGCCGGATCTCTTTGCGCTCTCGGACGTGGTGATCTCAAGGGCCGGTGCCAACGCGATCTGCGAACTGCTCGCGCTGAAGAAGCCCAATCTCCTGATTCCGCTCTCCGCGCGGGCGAGCCGCGGAGACCAGATCCTGAACGCGAAATCCTTCGAGAAGCAAGGTTTCTCCATGCTGCTTGAAGAAGAGCAGGTGACCACCGAAACACTCACCGCGGCGGTCCGCTCGCTCTATGAGAACCGCAGCCGCTATATCGAGACAATGGAAGCAAATCAGGCGTCCGACGCCATTTCCATCATTACCGGTCTCCTGGAGACCTATCGCCTCCGCAAATGATAAAACTCCTCCCGCCGGCTCAAACCGCCGCATGGGAGGAGTTTTTTTATCTTATCAGGAAATACCCCTGTCTCTCGTTCCGCGTTCCGTCCTCACCGCTTCATGGGAAAATGCTCTCCGATGATGCGGACGATCTCTTCGAGCTCTTCGGGCGGCTTGACCAGGGCAAACCGGATATACCCTTCTCCTTTCGGACCGAACGCCGTGCCGGGCGTCCCGACGACGCCGCACGTATCCATGAGCGTCTCGACGCAGGACAGCGACGTATATCCTTCCGGCACCGGGATCCAGGTGAACATCGTCCCCTGCGAATCCCACGCATTCCAGCCGATCTTCCGAAGCCCGCCGCAAAGCGCGTCCCGCCTTTTCTGATACAGCGCGCACTGCTCCCGGACCGAATCGAGCGGTCCGTTCAGGGCCGCCGCCGCGACCTTCTGAAAATGATAGGACATGCCGAAGTCATACTGGCTGCGGAGCAGCTTCATCGCATCCACGATCGATTTGTTGCCGATCAGGAAAGAAATGCGAAGGCCGGTCACGTTAAAGGATTTCGACAGAGAGAAGAATTCAACGCCGACCTCCTTCGCGCCGGGCAGCGACAGGAAGGAATACCCCTCCCGCCCGTCAAAGATGATGTCCGAATAGGCGTTGTCGTTGATGATGAAAAATCCATAGCGGCGGGCATATTCGATCAGTTCCTCATACATCGACTTCGGCGCAGCGGCCCCGACCGGATTGGACGGATAAGAAACACAGATGTATTTGGTCCGCTTCAGGATCTCCTCCGGTATCCCGGACAGATCCGGCAGAAAGTCATGTTCCTTTACAAGTCCGTAATAATAAATCTCCGCCCCGCCGAAATAAGATCCGGCCTCATAGATCGGGTAGCCGGGATCCGGCAGCAGGACGACATCGCCCGGATCGCAGACGGCCATGCCCAGATGGCCCATGCCTTCCTGCGTCCCGCTGACCGATACGATCTCATCCGGTCCGATCGTGACGCCGTAGCGCCTTTTGTAGTACCCGGTCACGGCATCGAGCATCTCCGGTGTGTCGGTAAGCGAATACCGGTACTGAAGCGAATCGGCGGCCGACGCGGCAAGAGCGTCCTTTATATGCTGCGGCGGTTCAAAATCCGGCGTGCCGATCGAGAGGTTATAGACTGTTCGTCCCGCGTCGATGAGTGCCTGTTTCTTCGCGTCCATCGCCGCGAAAATCCCCGTGGAAAAATGATCCAGAAGGTGCGATTGTCTGTATTTCATGGTCTTCCATCTCCTGTTCTCTAACTCAATCATGAACAGTGTGGCACCTGATGCGTACATTTGTCAATCTCCAACCGCGTCTTCCTCTTTAAGGTTCCGCGTGCCCCTTTCCGAAAATTAATCTGATTTTAATCCTGTCTTCGCCTGATTCTCATAAGACGCATGCTATAATGCACTCACTTCCGGAACATAAAAGAAACAACACGTTCACTGTTTGGCATAACCAGGAGGAAAAACATGATTACGCTTTTTATTCTTCTTACCGTACTGTATCTGACCCTCGGAATCGTCTCTTTGTGCCTCAAAGTCTCGTTCGGCATTTTCAAGATTCTGTTCGGAGCCGGCCTGTTCTTCTTCTGCCCGCTGCTGTTTATCATCGCGCTCATGACCGGGCTTTTTCATTCGGGATTCTTCTGGATCCTGGTCATCGCGTTCATCTGCTTCGGCGGCCGCAGGCGGGCTCTGTAACAGGCTCGCGCA
>CACXFK010000243.1 GCA_902766945.1 uncultured Lachnospiraceae bacterium
CACGAGCTTTGGACTCATGTCAAAGACGAGTTTCTCCTGCACATTCCTCTCATGACTGAAGTCACGAGAATCCTGTGTCAAAGATTAAAAAGAACTCCGCGCCTTTGGTTATAAGGCGCGGAGTAATTCATTTACAAACTGGTCGATCTGAATCGCCGTCTTATTTGCATACTTCAGGGGATTCCGAAGACTGAGCGTCGCTGCGACTTCGTTGCCGCTAAGAAGGCTCCTCAGATTGTCCAGCGCAGGAGCGGCCTCACCGCTCGCCGAGCAGGCAAAAAGACCCACCTTCTTACCTTCGAACGGATGCTCCAGCGCGAATTCCCTGACGGCCGGAGTGATCCTTCCTGCCCAGATCGGCGTGCCGATCACGATCAGGTCGTATTCGGCGGGATCTTCGTCAAAACGGTCCAGATAAGCCTTTTCCCCCCGGATCACCGACTTGCCTCCCGCGAGAAACTTCAGGAAGTTCCTCGGCGGTTCATTTTCAGCTTTCAGCTTCAGCACGTCAGCCCCGAGTTTCTGAGCGATCTGCTCCGCGGCGAACTGCGTATTTCCTTCAAACGAGTAATAGACTACCAGTGTTTTCATATTTCCACCTGCCTTCCTGATTCATCGTCCGTCTTGATCTTTATCAGGGAATCGTAATCGTATACCCTGCGGAGAACTCTCCTCCGGGGCTCAGGATATTGCCGTATTCGCGCTCATGAAGCTCGCCGCGGAAATCCTCTCCGTCCGCCCGGCCGCACCACGGCTCGATGCAGATAAACGGCGCATCCTTCAGGGCCGGCGACCAGATGCCGAGGAGCGGTGTCTGGAAATCAACGCGGAGATACTCTCCCTCCGGTCCGCACAGAGAAACCCGGTCACACTGCCGGTCTTCGATCACCAGTGCGTCGCCAGCAAACAGGTCCCGGTCCGGCACAAGGTATCCGTCCGTCAGAGGAATCGTGCGGACAGAGCTGCTGATGAGGCCGCCCGGCACGATCGGATGGTATTCCAGCTCCGAAAGCGGCGCTCCCTCCCGCATCAGGCGGATCCTGTAAAGCCCGTCCCCTGACGGACTGAACGGGCAGACAAAAGCCGGATGTCCTCCGATGGAAAAGGGCAGATCGCACCCGCCGGTATTGAGGACGTTCCAGCGGACACCGACCGAAGATCCCGTGAGGACGTACTCAATCTGCAGACAGAATGAGAACGGATACAGCTTTCTCGTCTTTTCATTGTCCCGCAATTCGTAAAGGAGATGATGGCCGGACTGCCCGATCAGTTCAAACTCCTCATCCCGGGCAAAGCCGTGCTGTCCCATCGGATATTCCGCGCCTTCAAAGCGGTACTTTCCATCTTTCAATGCTCCGACAAACGGAAAAAGAACGGGAGAGCGCCGGCTCCAGTACTGAGGGTCTCCGCTCCACAACACTTCTCTTCCGTTCCGGACGATCGAGCGCATCTCGGCGCCATAGCTTGACACGGTTAAAGACAACCGCTCTCCATGTATCCTTGTATCCATCCGCCTGCTCCTTTACTCCTTGCACACATCAACCCATCCCTTTGCGTCAGAGGCGGCCTCCAGCTCCGGAATGGTAAGCCGCACCGCGCTGTGGTCATTTCCCGCAGCCGGATAGACGACTTCAAATCGCTTCAAGCTCTCGTCGAGATACACGTCCACGTCGTCCGGCACTCCGAACGGACAGACGCCGCCCGGCGCGTGTCCGGTGCGAGATTCGACTTCATCGAACGGGATCATCCTGGCTTTCGTGTGGAACGTGTCCTTAAACTTCCTGTTCTCTACACGCGCCATGCCTTCGGCCAGGATCAGGACAGTCTTTCCGTCCACTAAAAATGAAAGGGTTTTTGCGATCATCCCCGGTTCCACCCCGAGCGCCTGCGCCGCCAGTTCGACAGTGGCTGTGGAAGCGCCGTGCAGGATGATCCGGTCGGCAAATCCCTTCTTTTCAAGATGCGCTCTGGCATGTTCATAAGACATAAGCGGCTCCTTTCCTTCCGTTCCGACAAAGTCACGGCATAAACTGTTTCAGTTCCCTGCAAAGTCTGCCGACCGGAAGCCCCACGACATTGGCGTATTCACCGTCAATTCCTTCGATAAATGCGGCAAAAGCGCCCTGAATCCCGTATGCACCGGCTTTATCCATCGGTTCCTCGCCGCCGGCGTAGAGAAGGATTTCCTCCTCGGTCATCGGATACACGCGGACATCCGTCTTTGACGCAAAGGTCTCGTGCTTCCTGTCCGGACCGCACCGGATCACCGTTACGCCGGTGTACACCTGATGTGTCCCGCCCGCGATGAGCCGGATCATCGACGCGGCCTCCTCGTGCGTTTTCGGCTTTCCGAGGATGCGGCCGTCCGCCGCCACGACCGTATCCGCGCCGATCACGATCTCGCCGTGATCGAACATGGACGCAATATCTTCCGCTTTCTGGCGTGACAGTTTTTTCACGATCTCCTCCGGCGTGCCGCCTGCCATCTGCTCGGCAGCGGAATCCGGCAGAACGATCGGCATAATGCCGACCTGCATCAGCAGATCATAGCGGCGCGGAGAGGCCGAAGCGAGGATGATATTCGGCAGAAGCTCCGTGCCGGTGAGCTCGTCCGAATCGTCATAGCGCAGTTCCAGATGGAAAAACGGCTCATCCGAGAGCAGATAGTTAAAGAAAACGCGGTCCCCTTCCCAGAGCGGAAGATCGAAAATCTCTGATTTCGGGATCCACCTCAATTCGCCTTCGTCGCAGTCCGTCAAACTTCCTTCAAAGCTGTCGGACGTGTACAGATACATGTGCTCGTCTTCCCACTTCCCGCTGATAAATTCCACGACGCCGCGAAGCGTGCAGTTCTTCAGCGTAAGACCGGTCTCTTCGAGCACTTCTCTCATGACGCCTTCTTCCGGTGTCTCTCCCGGCTCGATCTTACCGCCTACTCCGATCCATTTGCCTTCGTTCAGATCGTTTTTCTTTTTATTGCGGAGCAGCATCAGATACTGATCGTCCCGCTCGATGTAACAAAGTGTCGTACTGATCATGTCATATGTCTCCTCCGGAACCGATCAGTTTCAGCTTCTCGTCCCGGGTCAGGTGTTTTATGTGATACTCTCTGGACTGTGCCTCCTCTTTCGTCGCAAAGATCTCGTAATACACCAGTTCGACAGGACGCCTGCTCCGGGTGTATCTGGCTCCCTTCCCCGCATTGTGAGCGGCGATCCGTCTTTCCAGATGATTGGTCCACCCTGTATAGAGTGTTCCGTCCGCGCATTTTACGATATAGGCACAGTTTTCGTTGTCGCTCTTACAGCGGTCTCCTCCTGCTCTCAAAAGAGCACCTCCCTTACACCTCGTGAACCGCCCGTCATGTAGTATAGCATCATTACCGGCAGAAAAAAAGACCATCTGTTCGATCACAGATGGTCCGGCAGTCTGTATGATCCGGTTCTCACCGGGGTCCGCTTAAGCGGCCGCGCTCCGTCCGTTTACTGATTGACGCGGCTGATAAAGCGCTTCATCTGTTCCCTTCCCTCCTCGGTATCCTTAAAGACGCCGCAGTGCTCGAGCACGCGCGAGAAAGCCACGCCGATCTCTTTTTCGATGATGCGGCCTGCATTTTCCTCATTGAAATCAGGATACTGCGCAAGGATCGCTTCCGCCCAGTCCGCATGTGCGGCGATCTCCGGAACAGCCCGAAGATCGGCGCCTTCGAGCATAGCCTTCTTCAGAAGTTCCATCTCACCAAGCAGTCTGGCGGGAAGAACGGCCAGACCCATCACTTCGATGAGACCGATGTTTTCCTTCTTGATGTGATGAAGCTCCGCGTGCGGGTGAAAGATACCGAGCGGATATTCGTCCGTCGTCCGGTTATTTCTGAGCACGAGATCGAGCTCATAGCTGCCTTCCCGCATGCGCGCGATCGGCGTAATCGTGTTGTGCGGCGTCACGTCCCCTTCCGCATCCTTACCGCACAGATTCCCATCCGCGTCGCTGTACGCGTAAACGCCCGCTTCCTCGTCGGAATAGTCTCTCCATGCCGAAAGAATACGTGAGGCGAGCTCCGTGATCCTTCCGCGGTCGGTGCCGCGCAGGCGGATGACGGACATAGGCCACCGGACAATGCCGGCCTCTATATCCTCAAACCCGTTGAAATGCACCTGCATCCCGCACTCGGCACGGGCCATCGCAAACGTATAGTGCCCGCCCTGATAGTGCTCATGGGTCAGAATCGAGCCTCCGACGATCGGCAGATCCGCATTGGAGCCGATGGTATAATGGGGAAACAGATCGAGAAAATCAAACAGATTGACAAAGGTTTCGCGGCTGATCCGCATCGGCACGTGTTCGCCCTTGAGCACGATGCAGTGCTCGTTATAGTAGACATACGGCGAGTACTGCATAAACCATCTCTCGCCGCCAAGCGTCAGGGGTATCAGACGGATCGTCTGCCGCGCCGGATGATCCAGACGCCCTGCGTATCCTTCATTTTCCGGGCATAACAGGCACTTCGGATAGGAGCCCGACTTCTTCTTCAGAGCCGCGGCTATGGCCTTCGGATCCTTCTCCGGCTTGGACAGATTGATCGTAATGTCGAGATCCCCGTACGGGGTCGACGAGATCCACTTCCGGTCCTTTGCGATCCGGTAGGTCCTGATATAATCCGAGCTGCACGAAAGAGCGTAGAAATAATCAGTCGCCTTCTCCGGGCTTTCTTTCATGAGTTCCCTGAATGTGCGGATGACTTCCCCCGGCCTTGGCGTGAGGCAGCCCATGAGCCGCGTATCAAAGAGATCCCGGCTTGCGATCCCGTCGTCAATCCGTCCCCTTGATACGGCATCATCAAGCAGACACGTGAGGATCTGCTCAAGCGCCGCATCTTCCTTGACCGCTTCATTTACCGAAAAATCATCGCCCGGCTCGAGTCCGAGCACGTCCCACAGAGCATTTGCCGTATAAACGGCCTCTTCCTCCGGGATCAGTCCTGTTCTGATTCCATATGCAACAAGGGCTTTGACCGCATTTTCCACCTGTTCAATCGACGCCATATCCGTCACCTCCGATGAAGTCAGTATAAATGAAGGGCAATCCTCATACAATGGTTTTTTGTGCGCTTTCG